>CADCQX010000260.1 GCA_902803695.1 Oscillospiraceae bacterium | reverse complement strand
CCCTGCACATACGATCAAGTGGCACCTCAACGAACCGCTCCGTGCGAACAAGATAAAACTCCCGGAAGCCGAACTGAACAAGACCATCAAGGAATCCCTCGAGGCAGTCGGACTGGAGGAAAACATACTCGGAAGATACCCTTCACAGCTGTCGGGCGGTCAGAGACAGAGAGTCGCGATAGCCATGTGCCTCATGATATCGCCAAGCCTCATCATTGCCGATGAGCCGCTTTCGGCATTGGATACGACTTCAGGAGCCAGGATATTGAAACTGCTGGCGAAGATAAACACAGAGAGGAATACGTCCATCCTTCTGATATCCCATAATCTCAGGGTCATCAGGGCAGCTACCTCATATGTGCTTGTTATGGATCAGGGAAGGATCGTCGAGGACGGTCCTACATTGAACGTGCTTTCGAATCCTCAGAGCGAAGTAACGAAGAAACTTCTTCTGGCTGAGACGACCCTGCACAGAAATCCGGATAAGGATCAGTTTATGACGGAATAAAAAAACGACAGGTAAAAACCTGCCGTCATTTTAAATCTGAAATACTCCAAACGATCAAGTGATACTCGGGTTGCTCGTCAAGATACTAGCAACATCCTTCTCAGCCTTGTTAGCCTTGGCATCATGAGAAGAAACTGCTTCAGCCTTGTTATTGGCGGATGTAATATATACGCTCAAACCATAGAGCAATACACCACTGAGTATAATGATGATCGCAATAACCAACACGATTTCCATCAATGTGAAACCTGTCTTATTCTTTTTACCTAGTTTCTTCATACAGGACGCTCCTTAATGTTTGTAATGAAAATACTACCGCCTGTATTCTATCAAACATTCTTCACATTTTCCACATTTTTTTTTGAAAATTCTTCATTGTTTTTAATGAACGCCCTTAAAAAGCCCTAAATATCGGACTTTTTAATTTTGAATAATATAAAATTGTCTTTCACAATTTCGCCATAATCATCCTTATTTTTTCACAAGTCCCTTTTCTGTCAGCATCAACGATAAATAGGGGCTGTCTCCGAAAAGACAACCCCAATAGGAAAAGGAAATATATGAATAAAGTATGCGGGCTGATTGATTGTTAATGAAAAGTCACCCCGAAGGGTGACTTCCCACTGAATTGAAAGGTATATATATGAACTACAAGAAACTCTAATTAATTATTGTAGTAAGATACCGATTCTACTTTGACGCTTACGGATGAGTCAGATTCAAAGATCACTGTCATCGAGCTGTCAGGTGCGCAATACTTGTTGTTAGCATTGTAGTTGATCCTGTACATGCCATCGCCCAAATCCTCAACTGCGCTGTTGCCGTATTTCCAGTTCCAGTTCTGGTTGTACTTTACATTTGAGCCGCTAACCTGGATCGTAATGCTGTAGATGTTTCCGGAACCGTTAAGATCTATCTTGTAAACATCGCGTCCCCATGTGTCGTGATAATTTGCAGAAGATGAAACAGAGCTTGCATCGCCGAGGTTTACAGAACCCGAAAGATTGCTGTTTGTGGAAAGATCTGTGGAAGCCTGATAGCTGCTGCTTGTTGTAACTTCTTCCTTAGGATCTTCAACTGTTACAGGATCTTCAACGACCTCAGGATCCGTAACTTCTTCAGACTCTTCTGTAGTAACGTCTTCTCCATCATCCTCGTTTGTATCGAAGTATGATCCGCCATCCGAATTAACAATTGTGCTGCTTCCTGAAGAATCTTCTTCCTCGTCATCCAACCAATAAGGGTCATCGGATTTCCATGTCTTGATATCTGAGTAGTCTGTCTTCAATGAGAGGGATACGTCCTGACTAGCTGCATCATATTTCTGTGACTGCTGACGAACCTTTCCGGATCTCTCTTCTGAAACTGTAATAAGAGTTGTAATACCTACCAGTAATACTGTGGAGAAGATTGCAATGATTGCAATAACTACTACCAACTCAACTAATGTAAAACCTAACTTGTTGTTTCTTGCTTTTGTCATACTAATCACTCTCTTTCTCACAATTCATAATGTTTCAATTCAAGGTGTTTCAATTCATTTAACTTACATGCTTTGATTGTAGATTCTAATTATGAACGGCGTATGACCAATCTACAAACTAGAGCCATAATTTTGTCACATTTTATGAACTAAATGTAAATCGGGAATGAGAATTTGTTAACGCAGTCTCCTCGAAAGCACTCCAAACCACTGGTACATCGGCGTTTTAGTCGTTTACAAATTTAAACAACAAAAAATGACATTTTCCTCCGAAATGTGTTATCTCGTTCAATATTCGCCATTTTCGAGCAAAAGAAAACCGCCTCCCCGAAGGAAGGCGGCACCCAACCAAACACATATTTAGGATTAATTCTGTACTACAGATTCTATCTTGGTCTCATCACATGTGATCACGATCTCATCGTTAATGCAATCTACCAAAGCTACATCACCCGGTGCGATGATGCCGTCGAGCAATGCCTCCGAGAACTTATCTTCGACCATTGCCTGGATAACTCTTCTCAAAGGTCTTGCACCGTACTGCGGGTCATAGCCCTTCTTAGCGAGAAGTTCCTTGGCCTCATCGGTAAGCTTGATCTCGATGCCGAGATCGTTGACTCTCTTACCGACATTCTTCATGAGCAGATCAACGATCTTAAGGATGGACTCCTTATTGAGCATACGGAAGAAGATGATCTCGTCCACACGGTTGATGAACTCAGGCGAGAAACTCTTCTTAAGTTCATCAAGGACCGTCTTCTTGGCATCCTCGTAGTTCTTACCGCCGTAGAGACGCTCTCTGGAAAGATCGTCCTTGTCGTCCTCGTCCTCGAGTTCGAATCCGATCTTGCGGCTGGCCTCCGCCGTGAGCATACGCGCACCAATATTAGAGGTCATTATTATAATAGTATTCTTAAAATCAACGAGTCGTCCCTTACCGTCAGTAAGTCTTCCGTCATCCAGGATCTGGAGCATGCTGTTGAAGATATCAGGATGCGCCTTCTCTATCTCATCGAAAAGGACTACCGAATAAGGATGTCTTCTGATCTTCTCGGTAAGCTGACCGCCCTCGTCGTATCCGACATATCCCGGAGGAGATCCGATGAGTTTACTTACATCGTGCTTTTCCATGTACTCGGACATATCGATCCTTACAAGCGCGTTCTCGTTTCCGAACATTACCTCTGCGAGAGCCCTTGCAAGCTCAGTCTTACCTACACCGGTAGTACCAAGGAAGATGAACGATCCTGACGGACGCTTCGGATCTTTAAGACCCAGACGGCTTCTCCTGATCGCGCGGGCGATGGCACTTACAGCCTCATCCTGACCGATAACTCTTGACTTAAGCTCATCTTCCAATGTCTTAAGCTTCTCGGCATCAGACTCCGTGATCTTTGATACAGGGATACCTGACCACTTGGCGAGAACCTCTGCTATATCTTCTACGGTAAGTTCTCCCGTAAATCCGTCATTATCAGGCTTGTTGGAATTCTTGAGTTCCTCGATCCTCTTCTCGATCTCCTGCTCCTGAACATGAAGTTCCTGAGCTTTCTCGAATTCCATCTTTTCTGCAGCGACTTTTTTAAGGTTGCCTACTTCTGCAAGTCTGCTGTTGAGAGTATTAAGTTCCGTGGATACCTGGAAGTTGATCCTCTTTTTCGCTGCTGCCTCATCGATAAGGTCGATCGCCTTATCAGGAAGGAATCTGTCTGACAGATATCTGGTCGAAAGGAGGACTGCCTGCTCGATAGCTTCATCACTGATCTTGATCTTGTGATGTTCCTCATAGCGAGGACGGAGTCCCTTGAGGATCAGGATTGCATCTGCCTGTGAAGGCTCTTCGATCAAGACTTTCTGGAATCTTCTCTCGAGAGCGGAATCTTTCTCGATGATCTTACTGTATTCATCAAGAGTAGTAGCACCGATGATCTGGAGTTCACCCTTGGTGAGCATAGGCTTCATGATGTTGGCTGCATCGAGCGAACCGTTGCCGCCGTCACCTGCACCTACGAGAGTATGTATCTCATCGATAAAGAGGATGATGTCTTCGTTAGAGGATGCTTCGTCAAGGACCTTCTGGATCCTCTCTTCAAAGTCACCTCTGAACTTGGAACCTGCTACCATCGAACCGACTTCGATGTTGAATACTGTCTTGCCCTTGAGGATATCCGGCACATCACCTTCTGCGATCTTAAGTGCAAGACCTTCCGCGATAGCTGTCTTACCTACACCAGGCTCACCTACGAGGCACGGGTTGTTCTTTGTTCTTCTGGCAAGGATCTGCATTACACGGTTGATCTCTTCTTCTCTTCCGATAACAGGATCGATCTTGCCGTCCTTGGCAAGCTGAGTAAGATTCTTACCGAACTTGTCCAATGTAGGATGCTTACCCTTGGCACTCTTTTTCGAACCCATCCTGCCTATGTTGGATGCAGCAGGACGAGGTGATTCTTCAGACGAACTGCCGTCCATATAATCCTCGTCGCCCGAACCCATGATGACAGCCAGGGTCTCTTTTCTTATGGCATCAAGATCCGCATTGAGGTATAAAAGTATCTTGGCGGCAGTAAAGCTTCTCTTGGAAGCTATAACGCTCAGGATATGTTCCGGAGTAACTATTCCGTCACCGAATCTGTTTGCCACGATATCGGCCTCGGCGAGAACTCGCTTCGTATCTACACGACAGGCGTGAAGACCTTCTTCAAAGTCTATGCTGGCGATCTCTTCGTCGCTCGGTTTCTGGATCGTTGTCCTCTCGTTTCTCTCGATACACTCGATTACTTTCTCATCTGTAACACCCTGAACTTCGAGAATATTCTTGGCAGGGCAATTGAGATTACACATGGCAAGGAGCAAAAACTCGCTTCCGATAGTCTCACATTTAAAAGCCTTGGCGAAAAGCCAGGAATCAGATATCAATTGAATGGCACCTTCTCCGAATTTCACTATCACTCACCCCTTTCAAGTATTTCCTTGATATACGCTGCGCGCTGCTCATTGTGTCTGTTAAAGCTGCGCGGATGCAGGTCGTATTCTTTACATAGTTTTTCCGTTATCTCATTAACAACGGAGAGTGTGATCCCCGTTTCCTTGTCGTCGATAAGACCCAGACCGAACCTGATCCATCCGAGCACTTCAAGTGCCTCAGGAAGTTCGATCTTTCTGCAGAACTTCAAAAGTCCGTATGCTCTGTAGTACTGATCCTCGACTACTAATTTATTCTTCTTATATATGGCGTCACGGCACATACGCTCGACTCTGATGATGTCGCCGATTATCGTAATGGCACGTTCGTAGAGCTTGTCCTCACCGATGCCGAGTGTGGCAACATTGGTAAGGGAGTACAAAGTCTCAGGTCGCTTGATACTGTTACTCTGATTGATATAAGGCTTAAGTCTCCATTCGGCAACTGTCAGCTTCTTCTGCAAAGAAGGAAGTGTTCCCGACTTAACGATTCCCGGGATAGCCACAACGATATCCACCGTTATACCTGAACCTACATTCTGTGGTTCTGCCGTGAGAAATCCGAGTCTCTCGGAATAAGCCATATCGAATGCTCTCTCGAAATCAATGACCATCTTCTCGACTCTGGAGAACATGTCCTTGACATTGGAGCCTCTGATGTTTCCGTAGAATGTCAGGTGGTTGATCTTGTTGATCATGGCACCTATAGCTTCGTCACCGCTCTGGAACATGGCGTCACTGCCGCGCTTTTTGAGCGCATCGGGGATATTTGCCGACGGCTCCTCGATCTTGACTTCATAACCGAGCTCCTCCGCCTTTGCGGTAACGAGATGCTGTACGGTCTCGCGCTCGTTGTCATCCATTTTCGAAGGGAAGGAATATCCTTTTATGTTACGCCTCACTACGACTCTTGATGTGAGGATAACATCACTGTTTTCACCGTTTTCTTCGTACCACTTCATTTATACGCCCTCCCTGCTTCGAAGTTCATCTCTGAATTTTGCTGCAAGAAGGTAATCTTCATTTGCTACAGCAAGCTTGATAGCTTCGTTAAGATCTTCGTTGGTGAGCATTCCGATATCGGCATTGGAATACTTAAGAAGCTTGTTCTCGTCAGCTACGATCTCCTTGGAAGGAGCACTCTCCGCTTCCTTAGTCTCGATATTCGAACCTATCTCGGTCGCATCGACTTCCCTTGTCTCTTTGATGTCATCCAGAGGCTCGGACGCGATACCCGGAGTCCTTCCCCTGTAGTGGTTATCAGCCTGAAGTCTCATGAGAAGTCTCATAACGGATTCATTAAAAGTGTTATAGCACTCTATGCATCCGAGAGTACCCGTGGACTCAAATTCCTTCAGGGTAGTACCGCACTTCGGGCACTTGATCTGGCTTCTCGTAGGAGAGAACTCAAGCTGCTCTCTCATAAGCGGGAAGAAGGACGTAAGTCCGTCATCCAGGAACCTGAATGCACTGCTGGCAAGAGTTGCCGCATCAGGGATCCCTATCTCCTTGGCACAATCCGGACAGAAATATCTGCCGTTATAGTTTACGTATGACTTGTCTATTATCTTTCCGCATCTTTCACAACGCATTATGTATCACTTCCTTTCAGCTCGCACCGTCTAACATAAGACTTACCAAAGCATTTTTGAAAATATCGGCTCTTACCACCGACCTTATATCGGAATCAACATGGACCAGAGCTCTGTCCGACACGGTCGCCATGACGACTGTCGCCTCATGAGGTGAGATCGCACCGCTCGACACGAGATTGGTCAGATAGATCTTCGCCTGTTGCTGAGTAAGATCATTGCCTACCGCGTTAAGCACCGACTGAAGGTACTCGCCCTTGCTGATGATCTTCGCTCGCCTTATCGTGATCTGCCCGCCGCCACCTCTTCGGCTCTCGACTATATATCCGTTACCTGACGAGAATCTGGTGGACAACACGTAGGTTATCTGTGAAGGCACGCAGTTTGCTCTCTCAGCGAGATCGCTTCTGCTTATGGTCGCCTTGCCGTTGTTCTCGTCCAGCATCTCTTTGATCATTAACTCTATAACATCAACGAGTCTGGCCACATCTGTTCCTCCCTTCCTGCTTTGGTAAAATTCGACTTTGATTTTGACTTTGACTTTCTTTGATGTTTGTATTATCGTCCCGTTTTCAGTGTTTGTCAATAACTTTTTTGACTTTTTTTGACTTTTATTTTCGAAAAAACTGAGGGTTGTCTCAAAAAAGACCGATCAGGTTAGTATTCCTACAAATATTTAGTGACTGCCTCAATGAGACAGTCACTTATATTATTTGAGTTCATTCATGATCTTTGTGTCCTTCTTCATAAGGTCGGAGCACGCATGCTTGATGGCTGAAGACTCCTTGTCGATCAGCTCGCCCAGCTCGTTGATCCTTCTCTGACGCTTGCCGGACTCGATGCCGTATTTACCGATCCTGGCATCGATCTCCCTTGCCTTCTTGAAGCGCGGGAATACTATCAAAAAATCGATGATTGTCAACGGGACCGCCAGAAGAAGGAGCATAAAACCGATTCCGACTACCCAATCTTCCGTAAAAAGTCCTACTATCACCAGGACGAGGATTACCAGAAGGAAAAATCCGCAGATAGCGGTCATCGCTATGAAAGCCTTTATCGGATCATGTCCGGTTCCGTATCTGTCTTTGACACTGCACTCTTCACGGCTCTTGAGCTCGAGATGGATCTTGTCCTCGATCCTCCTCTTTTCCTTACGAAGAACATTCTGCTCTTCGACCAGGGCCGAGACGGACTTAATATCGGAATAAATCTTTGACATACCGTCAAAATATTCTTTGTCATCCGGAGAAGCACTGCCGCAGATGAAATCGACCTGCTTTGTGTCATATGAGAAACCTTCAGTGCCGACTTTGGAGGTCAGTTCCTTCATCTCCTTCAGGCGTGCCGACGCGAGCATCAGACCCCTGAGAGAAATAAAATCATGCGGATTCTTATCCAATACAAACTTATAAAGATCGATAGCTGCGGCATACTCGCCTCTGCTTAAGTATTTCTCGCCCATCTCATGAGCCTGTTCTTCTCGAAAATACTCATAATCGAAAGAGCTGCCGCAGAAAGAGCAATGATACATTTGTCTGTCGTTGTCTACGGTGAGATTGCCGCCGCAGGACGGGCACTGATGAATCTTGATGTTTGTCATTTTTTTACTCCATAACGTATAAAGAAACAAGCTTTAAACTTACGGTATAATTCTAACATTTAAGCTAAGGGTGTATATATCTTAGGCTTGCAAATAGTTTTATCTATTTTGTTTTAAAATTGCAAAACGGCACGCCCGGGTCGTTGGACGTGCCGTGATCTTACTAGTCAAAAAGCGGTGTTGAGAAGT
>CADCQX010000259.1 GCA_902803695.1 Oscillospiraceae bacterium | reverse complement strand
TATGGTTGGAATACATCTCGATAAAAAGATATTGGACACCGTCTTTTTCCGTGGTCCATCTGAAGTACTGCTGCGGATGAGCATTCAGCATCTTCTTCAACGCCTTAAGTTCGTCCTTGTCGAGATCTTCAAAGCATTCCTCCGTGAAATTATCTTCGATATGATCCTCCATGTCGTCCAAAGAGACGCTCTTGGCAGTTACAAAATCAACTTTCTCATAAACACTGTCGAACTCCGGCATATACACGCCTGCGAGGTGTACCATGTCCGTATAATCCTTCTCGGAAAAGTAGAGAGAATAAAGTCCCTCATAAGACGTATCCTTCTCATACTGCGGCACATCGAGCCACGAAAGATAGATGGTCTTGCCGGAAGCCTCGAGTTCGCATGAACAGCTGAACATGTGCCAAGGATAATCTCCGGTGTCGCCCTTGTCGGAACAGGACACTTTATCGTCTTTTGCTCCGTCTATCTCATAATTCTCGAAAATGTAATCCAACTCCTCATCGATATCATCGATCCTGTCCAAAGCCTTTTCCGAGAACAGTGATTTTAGTCCGTCTTTGTCCTCTTTCTTCAGACATTTGACGATGTCTTCTTTCATCTCCTGTGCACGCTCAAGTTGATCTTCCTCAGAATAGTACTTCATGCTTGCATTGGCTTTCTCGGTGGCATCTTCAAGCATCTTGTCGAAAAAGGTACAGCCTGAAAAAGACGCGGCCAAAAGTGCGGCCAAAGTGATGATAGTTGCTGCTTTTTTAAGTTTCATTTTTGTTCCTCCCGAACTTCCACCATAAGAGCATTTTACTACTGATAGTTTTTCATAAGCAAACCATACTTTTCGAAAAAAATGTTGACAAATGAAGTCTACGCGTGTAGACTTAGTATGAATCTACATGTGTAGACCTATGCCGTGCGGCATGAACTCCCAAGCGCTGGGGCAGGGAATACCGCTTCCGGAAGCGGCAATAGGTTAATTTAATGAGAATAATGGAGAATACAATGGAAGAGATCTTACTTGGCGAGAGCGAATTTGATCTGATGGAACTTATATGGGACATGGCGCCTGTCAGTTCAGGCGAGCTCGTGGCTTTGTGCGATGAGAGATTCGCATGGAAAAAGTCCACGGTCTACACCATGCTCAGACGTCTTTGCGACAAAGAGATCATAAGAAATGACAACTCGATCATTACTTATATCGTCGACAAGGAAAAAGTCCAGAGATATCAGAGCGAGAACCTGGTAAGAAAGAACTTTGGAGGTTCGCTGTCGCTTTTTGTCAACTCATTCCTGGGTGACAGGAGCATCAGCAGGGAAGAAGCACAAAAACTTATCGATATGATCGAGAAACACACTGAAGATTAAGAGAAATGAATGTGGTTTTGCAAAAGGTAATTGAAATGAGTCTGTACGGCAGCATTGCCATTTTATTGGTGATGCTGTTCAGAATAGTGTTCCGTAAATATTCGAAAAAGCTTACTTTGCTCTTCTGGGTGATCGTTGCCGTTAGGCTTCTGTGCCCGCTTAATTTCAGTTCGTCACTGAGCCTTATGAACCTTATTCCGTCAAAGCAGCAAACAGAAAGCCACCAGACGGTTCAGGAAGAAAAGGTTTATAAGAAAACGATCAAAGTTCGAGCTCAGAAGGGCGTTTCCAGTAGTACTGTGAAGCCTGCAAAAAAGCCGGCACCGAGTATCGATCCGGAAAGGATCCTGTTCGTTGTTTGGGCAGGCGGAACAGCCGTTCTTCTCAGCTATGCGGGCGTAAGATATTTCAAGGTAAGACGCTTTGTAAAGGGATGCAGGAAGTCCCCGGACAGCCTGTATCTTGAATCCGATAAGACTGACACACCTTTTGTAGCGGGCGTTTTCAAACCGCACATCTGTATTCCTTCTCATATCGAAAACAATGAGAGAGAATATCTGCTCTTACACGAGCAGACACATATCAAAAATCACGACGGAATCATCAAGACATTCGGATTCCTGGTTGTATGCATACACTGGTTTAACCCTCTGGTCTGGCTCTCATATGTAATGCTCTGTTCGGATCTCGAGATGAGATGCGATGAAGAGGTCATAGAGAGGCTCGGAAAGGACATCAAAAAAGATTACTGTCGTTCCATCATCATGCACTCGGTAAGAGAGCCTTTGGCCTTGCCTGGAAATACAGCCTTCAGCGGATTCGGTCTTGGTGCATTGGAGGTAAAAATGAGGATCAATAATTTACTTAGATATAAGAAGCTTTCCAAAGCAGCATCAGCACTGGTACTTTGCGTTGCTATCGGCCTTACGGCCGTGCTTACAGCCTGCAGGGAAGAAATTACCGCGCCGGTTGTAAGCGATACGTCAACTCCTGAAACAACGGTTTCAGATGAAACGTCTTCTGATGAAACGACTTCTGAGTCAGAAGGAACAACATCTGTTGCTGATACAGAGGAATCAATGACGAATGCTATATACGATAATACGATCGAGTTCACGGATGAAGATGGTGAGTATGCTACTGATGTCTCAAAAATAGTCGAGTTCATCAACGAAGGAGATATGAGTGACGATAAGGAGCTCGCTTCTATCATTGAGTCGCTTGAAGATGAGGGTTACTCATTCACGGGCATTACCGGAAATATTGAAGAAGACGAGTCGGGATCCAAGAAATTCGTAGTTGTCGAATCAGACGGTGAGCTCTATACGGTTACTTCTGATGAAGACGGAAACGTCAATATTAGTTCAGAAGACCTGATGATCTACTTTGAAGACAAGATCGCCGGTTCCGATACCATAGATGTCAGTGAGTATGTAACTTCGGAATCAAATGTAGTTGTTTATTCTGTTGATGTCACGGGAGACATAGAAGATGATACCATCTTAAATGTGATGGAGGAGGAATTTCCTGTTTTAGTAGTTCAGGGATGACGTTTTTTTCGAGAGGATACAGAAACTGCCGAAGAGATTTACCTCATTTCGGCAGTTTTTTCTTACCTTTTTGCGTTAATCTTCAGATTGTCTTATTCAATAAAATTGATAGAATGGATAGGCGTACAGCATATGGAATAAATTTGGAAAGGAATCAAAATGAAAAAGGTAAAAGGAATTGTTGCCTGCCTGCTCGTTTTGTCACTCGCATCTTCGCTGATGGCTTGTAACCAGAAGACCGGTGATGTAAATGTAAGGTCAAAGGGCAAAAAGACAGAGGAAACTGAGGAAACTGAAAAAACTAAGGAAACAACGGAAGCAACGACTACAGAGACTTCCGAGACAACGGCAGAGCCTACTCCACCGGAGCCGACATCAACTCCTAACCTGGGATTTAATGCTCCTGAAGAAGGCTGCAAGATCGAATTCCCTACAAGAGACGTTTATCACTACAACATGACATTGAAGCTCGATCCGACAGACAACACTGTCAGCGGCAACATTGTTTTCGATTTCTATAATGACTCTGAGGACACTTGGGAAAAGCTCTGCATGCGTGACTACTCATCCCTTTTCGAGGACGAGTCAATGTATGGCAAGGATATCAAGGGTGCTCTTACGGTAATCGAGAATATTGATGACAGCAGAACGGGCGAGCTTTCTTACGAGAGAGACAGCAGCGATGTTTCCGTTATCTGGATCGATCTTGATGAAGCTCTGGAGCCGGGCGAATGGATGACACTCTCATATGATTTCACTGCTGCAGTACCTGAGATCGACGACCGTTACGGCGTTTGGAACGGAATCTATAACATCACGAACTTCTATCCGATCCTTGCAGAGTATGTAGATGGTGACTGGTCACATCTGGCTTTCTATGATGAGGGCGAGTGCTTCTATTCCGAGATCTCCAAATATGATGTTACTATCCAGGTTCCTGAGGACTATATCGTTGTAACGAGCGGTGAGGAAGTTTCATCCGAGAGTGTTGCAGACGGTATCGTTTATGAGTACGAGGCTGACTATGTAAGAGACTTCGTATTCTGCGCTAGTAACGTTTTCGAGATAGAGTCGAGAGAATGTGAAGGCATTAATGTAAATGTCCTTTACAACAAGGAGAACCCGCCGACGAGTGATATGAGCAAGTCTGTAGAGAAGACATTCTATACATGCGACAACTCATTCAAGGCGTTCAATGAAGCATTCGGAACTTATCCATACGGTGAGCTCGATGTAGTTCTTGCTCCTATCGCAGCCGGCGGAATGGAGTATCCGAACCTTATCATCATCAATGACGCATACTGCTCCGGTTTCTATACACAGAATGACTACGAGGTCCTCGAGACATGCGTAGCTCACGAGATCGGTCACCAGTGGTTCATGGGTATCGTAGGATCCAACTCCGGCGGAGAGCCTTGGCTCGACGAGTCGGTCACTTCCTACACAGAGCTCGTTTATTGTGAATATGTAGGCGGTTCTATCGCTGATAACAACCTTCCTATAAGCAGCAAGGATCTGCTCGACCTCTCAGATCCTGAGCAGGCAGCACAGTACAGTGTATGCTTCCCTCTCGACAGACCTCATGACGAGTTCGAAGGCTATGCATATGTTTACGGTGTGTACCAGGTAGGTAAGGATATGCTCTATCAGATGGATGAGTGCCTCGGAACTGATGAATTCCATGCGGTACTCCGTGAGTATGTTCACAGATACGCATTTACAAATGCAACAACACACGATTTCCTTGAAGTGCTCTATGAATATGCAGGATATGACAATGAAACATTGAATAATCTCGTTGCAAATTGCCTGCAGACAGAAATCTAAAATAAATTTGATAAAAAATGTCGTTTATTTGAGAATTCTTCGGGTTTTCTGCTAGAATTTATACAGTATACTTTCGCCGCCCTATGAAATATCATAGTTTCATAGGGCGGTATATGAAATGGGAAAAGCCGAATAACATCAACACTATCAAACACTATCAACACAAATCTAATAACCGCCCAATGTGACACGAATCACGGTACTGCAATTACTCGCTGGTGCCGTGATAATTTTTTGTATCATTTCCGTGACTTTTCCGCAAATTCGGTTTTACATCTTATTTTGTACTGTTATACTTTACTAGAAATAAAAAGAAGGGAGAGGCACATGTCGAAGAAGATCTACGTCCTGTTGTCACAGACAACAACATTTGTAGCCAAGGGCATCAGACATTTCGGTGGCATCAAGTATAATCATGCCGCCATTAGTTTTGATCCTGATCTTTCAGATATTTATGCTTTTGCTCGAAAACAGCATTGTGCCTTCTTTTCCGCCGGTATGGTCCGTGAATCCAGGATCCGCTATCTGGAGAAGAAATGTGAGCTCCCCGTCAAGATCTATGAACTGGAAGTCACGGACGATCAGTACAGATGGATCAAGCTCGTTATCGAATACATGATGGATAACAAAGAGTACAAATATAATCTTCTGTCCATGCTCTCATACCCGTTCTTCAAAGGCATCAAGACCTATAAGGCATTTACCTGCAGCGAATTTGTTGCTTTTATCCTCCGAAAGATCGGTTATCTCACGAAGAAGCAGAGCTATCAGTACACCCCTGAGGATATCGGGGAAGAACTTAAGGAATATCTCTGGTACGACGGTGACATGAGAGATCTCGTCAAAGAATTGGATACTGACGAGACCTACTATGGTCACTACTCACGCCAGTGGTTTTATATGGATTTCACCAGCTTAATGAGGCTTTGCGAACGCGCGTTCATCCGCGTCTGACTTTGATCATGGGCATTAATATCACAGAAACAAAGGACTGCTGGGATGTTCTGAAAGAAACGGAACTCCCTGTTTTTATGTACGGGATGGGTCTTGGAGCAGAGAAGATCCTCAATATTTTCGAGCAAAAAGGAATAACATGCGCGGGCTTTTTCGCCAGTGAAGGCTTTGTCAGGGGCCATTCCTTCAAGGGGCATCTGGTCCACACCTTAAAAGAGGTGGAGGAGAAAGTGGACGACTTTATTGTGGTACTGGCTTTCGCTGCATCCTACGAGCCCCTGTACAGCATCATCCTTGATATCGGCAAACGCCACACATTGATCGCGCCTGACGTTCCTGTCGCAGGCGACGGCCTTTTCACTTATGAGTATTTTCTTCAGAACCGCGACAAGTTCGAGGAGGTCTACGATCTTCTTGCCGATGATACTTCCCGAAAAACCTATGAGAACATCATCAACTTCAAGATAAGCGGAAACCCCAAGTATCTGGATCTTTGCACATCCCCAAGGGAAGAAGTCTACAGTAGCATTGTTGATCTGAAGGACGGTGAGGTCTTCGTGGATCTTGGTGCATACAAAGGCGACACAGCAACGGAATTCGTAAAAGCCTGCGAAGACAAAGGCGTAAGTTACGACATGATCCACGCTGTAGAGCCAAACAGGAAAAACTTCGAGAAACTCAAGAAGAATACCGAAGACTTCAGCATCCAATGTTATAATGCGGCGGCTTACGACTCGTCTGGAACTGTAAGTTTCACATCCAACGAAGGAAGGATGGCTAGGATCAGCAGCAAGGGTGACGATCTTATTGATACAATTGCAGTAGACGATATAACGGATAATGCGACTATAATAAAGTTAGATGTTGAAGGAGCCGAGCATCAGGCGATAGAAGGAGCAGCCCAAAACATCAGAAACGGTGCGCAGGTAATGTGCGCGCTCTACCACCGTAATGAGGACATGTTCAAGTTGCCTCTTCAGATCCACGAACTGGCACCTGAACTTAAGCTATACATAAGACATGAACTGTATATTCCCGCATGGGAGACAAACCTTTATGCAGTGAGGAAAAAGTAAATGGAACTACATAAATACAGCAGCAATTTCGGTAAGGCTCTGTTCCTCAGTTGGTGGAGGAGTATCCTATATGTCTTCATCGCATTCGTTGTACTTCTTATCTACGCGATAATCAACGGCGCATGGGCAGACGCACTTAAGATATTTCTTGTCGTAATGGTCGTAACTTGGCCATTGGATCTTCTATGGAGATGGAAGTCCGTCGTCCTCATGGGAGACGAGCTTATCGTCAAAAGGATCTTACGTCCGAGAAGAAGTTTCTCTATATCCGAAAACCTTATTAGCTATTCAATGACAGGTCACGGCCTATACGGAGCGACATTCTTTGTTAAGCCTGTGGTAAGAGTCATCGATCCTGAAGGAAAGATCACCGATATCAGATGCACTTTCCTTACTAAGAAGACAGTTGAGAAACTTATGAGCGACATCAACAGCAACAAGCGTGTTTATATGGAGGCCGAAGTCCTATGATCATAATAGTCGGTAACAAGCACTTTACTCATCACAGAGGAAGGACGGAAGAAAAGATCACATGCCCTGCCTGCGGTCATAGCCTGAACTTCGTTCTCAATACGGTCTCATCCTGGTTCACCATGGTATTTATCCCGGTATTTCCGTATCGCTTCAAAAGGCGCGTGGAATGTCCTTTCTGCAGGACTTGTTTAAGGGTTGATAAGGAAAGATATGATGCGCTTCTTAAAACGAGAAAGAGAGACAGGATAAGGAAGATATGAAGAATATGTTGAGAATACTTATCGCTGTCCTGGGTCTTGTCCTTATATATCTGTTTATCCTTCCTGCTATGAGAGGGATAATCAATGTGGGAAATCTGACCGGGCTGATCGTCGGTGCTCTGATGATCATAGGCGCGATAATCTTCCCGAAACTTGTTCAGGTATCGGAGGCACATAAGGGTGTAAAAGCGGTCCTTATAGGTATATGCGGACTTATCGTTATTACGATCATTCTTACTGTAGCAACTACGTCCTGCATCTTCCTCGGCGCTTCAAAAGAACCGGATCCGTCATCAGTAGTTATCGTTCTCGGCTGCCAGGTAAAGGGTAATCAGCCAAGTCTCATGCTGGGAAGACGAATCACCGCAGCTGCTGAATATCTTAAGGAACACCCGGATGCCAAGTGTATCGTGTCAGGCGGAAAAGGCGGCGGCGAGGAGATATCTGAAGCCGAATGCATGAAACGTGGTCTTGTCGATCTGGGTATTGATCCTGAAAGGATCTATCTCGAAGATAAGTCTACGACTACTGTTGAGAATATTGAGTTTTCGAAAAAGATTCTGGACGAGATCGCTCCGGATGCCCCGGTAGCCATAGTTACCAATGAATTCCATCAGTACAGGGCAGGTAAGATATGCGATTCTTTCGGCATTACCGAGCACGGTTCCGTATGCTCAGAGACCAGCTGGTGGCTCTGGCCGACTTTCCATGTCCGTGAGATGTATGCGGTGATTTACGAGTGGTTCAGAAGTGCATTTTGATGTCTATACCGACATGTATGTACAAAACGGACAATATCCGGCAAATTAACAATCTATAAATTCACACAAAAATCTCTTGTTTTCTTGTTGTTCAAGTGATAATTTAATCGAGGTGTCAGATGACACGTAAACATAGAATAAGGAGAAAGAACATTATGAAACTGAAAAAGATGATGACCATCTTGCTCGCATTGTGCCTTGTATTTGGAATCGTAGCTTGTGATTCCACTTCATCCAGAAAGAGTAGACGTGATCGTGACGACCGCGAAGAAGAAGAGGAGGATGAGGACGACGAGGACGAGGATGACGACGAAGACGACGAGGATGACGAGGACGACGACGAAGACGAAGACGAGCCTGAAGAAACCAAGAAACCTAAGGAAACTAAAGAAACAACTGAAGAGACTACAGAAGAAACTACAGAGGAAACTACTGAAGAGACAACTGAGGAGACAAAGAAGCCTAGTAAGCCTGCAGCAGGTTCCCTTTCTTCAGATAAGCTTGTAGATTTTGACCACATGGAATTCTATGTCGATGGCAAGAAGTACACTGTTGGTGAGACCACAATTAATGAGATGATCGCTGACGGTGTTAAGTTCAACGACTACAACATCGGTGATATCGAAGAGACTATTGACGCTAAGACACAGCTTTTCGAGTCTTTCTCTATCGATCTTGCTGATTACGTTTCCATGCGTTTGATGGTTGCTAACTATACTGAGGATTCAATGAAGGTAGGTGATTGCACGATCACATCTCTTACTTTCGAGTACACAGACGAGATGGAAGAAGGCTTTGTAAGCTTTAACTTCCCGATCCCTTTCACAGAGGATGAGTTCCTTGCAAGCATGGACATAGAAGCTGATGACTTCTACGAGTATGAAGGTACTTCTTATACAACACATACTTATTCCTATAAGAAGGCTTCCGAGATCTACATCGGTTCCTGCTATTTTGAGTATACTTTTAAAGATGGCGAACTCTACGAGATCAGCATGGATTACACACCGTAATCGTTAATAATTGAATATCTTAAGAGCTGTCTCTTGCTGAGAGGCAGCTCTTTTCTATTGTCGAAAATGCCATTGTTTTGACATGGTAATATCTCTATTTCGTGTTTGCGGCACTCATTATTTCACTATTGTAAGATTAGCAGGCTATTTCGTAATGTAGATAAATAGAATGAGCTCTCCTTCAAGACTAAAATCAAATCATCAACCAAAAGGAGAGATAATTATGAAAACTAAGAAAATCATGGCTGTTGCTTTAGCTGCCCTTATGCTCATGGGCAGTTCTTTTGCTATCGCAGGATGTAATTCCAAAAGTAACAAAAAAGTTGTGACCATCAGTAAGGATGATCCGTGGTATACGGTTAAGGAGATCGACCTTGATTCGGTTTGTAATATCTCCGAATATTCCGATGCATATTTCCAGGGCATGCAGTATGCAGGAGATTATATCGTTGGAAGCTATGAGACATATAAATATGATCCGGAAAATCAGGTCGGTATAAATGAGACTTTGATCGCTATATTCGATAAAGACGGTAATTTCGTTAATAAAGTTACTACAGGAAATCTTATCGAATTAGACCAGAACTCATATTGTCAGTCTCTCGGATGTATCGTAGAAAAAGGCGATATTTACTGTTATATGTCTGTAGTCAATTGGATGGCAGGAACCTCCAAGGTATATAAGGTCAAGATAGATGCCGAGTCCGGAAAAGGCGAGTCTCAGGAAGTTGACATTGGTCTTGATGACGGTGGCCAGATCAACTCCATGGCAGTCTGCGACGGTTACGGTTTCCTTTTTAAGGCTTCAGAGGGAAAAAATTATCTCTACGTTATCAAGGATGGAGAGACTGTCCTTGAAAAAGATCTTAGCAATGTGATCCAGTCAGATTATATCTATGTCTCCGATAGCCAGACAGACGGAGAAAAGATCAAGATGTATATATATGCTAACAACGGACAAGTTGAATGCGAGTATGATATTAAAGCTAACGATTTTAAGAATAACGGAGAATCAAATTACTACAGATCTTCGGGAACAGTAAAGGGCTTTGACGGAAGATATTATACAGTCAAGGCTGACGGTGTATATGTCGACGATGAACAGTACTGTGCTTTCGGAGATACTGACGGAAATCTGACTAGACTTTCGAATTCAACCATCGGTGCTGTTCAGGAAGACAGAGTGATCCTTTTCGGAAATGATTATGATCCTTATACTTACATGTCGGAGCCTTCTATCATCATCCTCGACAAGCAGGCTGAAAACCCTAATGCAGGTAAGACGTTACTTACTGCTTCAGCTCCGTACATGATGGTAACTGAGATGACAGCTGAAGGCATAAGGAAGTTCAATAACGAGAATGATAAGTATTATATAAGAACCACCAGCGACGACCTCTTCAATGATCCTGATTACGATTATGATGATGAAGATTATCTTCAGAAATACCAGGATGAGTTCAAGATGAAAGTCCTGTCAGATGACGGTCCTGACATCATCTTCGATGTAAATAACATAAGCGGTCTCGAAAACGATGATTGCCTTATCGATCTTTCCAAGGATATCAAGTTCGATCCTGATCTCTACTATACAAATGTTACCGATTCCATGGCTAAGGACGGCAAGCTTTATGCAGTACCTTTAAGTTTCTCGGCTGAAGGTCTCCTTGTTGAGAAAGATTGCGTTAAGGACGGTGCAAAGGGTTTCACGCTTGATGAATATAAGTCATTCGTAAGTGATACATGTAACGGTGAAGATCCGCTTACTGAAATGTTCTCCAAGGAATCTCTGTTCTCATACTTCCTCAGTGGTTCTTATGATAAATGGATCCAGGATGGAAAGGTAAACTTTAATCAGGATGAGTTCAAGCAAATGGCTGAATACATCAAGGACAATATGCCTGATACCCCGACATTGATGGATGAAGACGGAGTTATCTATTACGATGATACATATATGCAGACGCAGATGAATAAGAAAGCAAGACAGATCTACCTTTATTCCGTTCCTGATTATTTCAGAGAAGCTGGATATATGAATGATCCTGTATTCATGGGTTTCCCATCCACAGACGGAAAGGGAGCAGTTGCATCTATGCAGCAGAGTGTAGGTATCAGTGCATCAACGGCAAGTAAAGATGCTTGTATCGATTTCGTCAAAGCATTGCTTTCAACTGAAGTTCAGTCATTGTGTGATACTAATCCGGTAAACAGAGAAGCTGCTGCAAATCTGGTGGATGACGCAATTGCTGCATTGAATGAACAGTACAATAAAAATGTTACAGCATATGGTTACAGCGATACAGAGGCTTTGATGATGGGTTATACCAAGCCAAAGGAAGATGCAAAAGATCTCTATCTGAATGCACTGGAAAATATTGACGGAGTATACATGTTCGATTCATCGGTAGAGACCATCGTATCGGAAGAAGCACAGGCTTATTTCTCAGGCCAAAAGAGTGTTGACGAGTTCATATCAAATCTCGAAAACAGAGTTCAGACAGTGATCAACGAACAAGGATAAGATGAAATCTCAGGGGGCCGCAAGGCCTCCTGTTTTTTTGCCTTTCTTTCTTATTTGTAAGGTTTCCTTTATATTTGTAATCCAAAGCAATAGTTGTTTATCTATGGCAGGGATATAATGTAATTACAAAATGAAGGAGAAAACTTATGAACACTAGAAAGATCATTGCATCTTTCCTTACGTCTTTGATGCTGATCGGAAGCGCTTTTGCTTTCGCGGGATGTAAAGGAAAGTCAACAGGGGAAGGCCAGATCATCAGTAAGGATGATCCGTGGT
>CADCQX010000258.1 GCA_902803695.1 Oscillospiraceae bacterium | reverse complement strand
GGGTACGAATAAGAAGAAGAGCTGAAGAACTTATAGGCAAGATTCATTCTAATTACAAGAACGACACTCGAGAGGGTGTCGTTTTTTGTTGATTGGATTCCAACCTTTGGTTACTGATCACGAAGGAAAAATAAACCGCTTTGAATAAATAACGGACCAACCTCTGTTTTTTGAGGGGTATGGTCCGTTCATCGATCCGGAAATGTTTTTGGCCAAGGATTTTTGGACCATTTGTTGAAGACCGGGAAGTTTGGGCCAAGATCATAATTATCACTGCATAAGAATAAGGGTTGGATGAGCCGTCTTGGCCTCCAGACTATTAATTGGTTATTAAGGGCAAAAAAACCTTGGCCCGAATCGACCGTATCAGCTGACCCGGTCCAATAGTCAGGAATGTTTGCCTAAAATTGCCACAATTTCAGCGGTTGACACTCGTGGTTTATAGTTGTAAACTTAGCGTAGTTTATAGTTATAAACCAAAGGAGAACTACGATGGATGAATTAATGCTTAGTGAGAGTGAATACCGTCTGATGGACGTTATCTGGAAGCATGCGCCGATCGAATCCGGCAAACTCGTTAAGGTATGCGAGGAAGAGCTCAACTGGAAGAAATCGACGACGTACACCATGCTTCGAAAACTCATCGCGAAGCAGATGGTTCAGAATGTCGACAGTCTCGTAACTGTACTTGTCAAGAAGGGCGAGATACAGATGTTCGAGAGCAGGAGAGTCGTTAAAAGGACATTCGGAGGATCGCTGCCTTCGTTCCTTGTGTCTTTCCTTGAGGACAGGACGCTGTCCGACAGCGAAGCTGACGAACTGATCGAGATCATTGACAAGTACAGAAATGAGAACTGAGGAACGCTTATGACTACACTATTCGAGACAATACTGAATCTCACTTTAACAGGTTCGGTAGTTATCGCTATAGTACTGTTGGCCAGAATGCTGATGGTGAGATTTCCTAAGAAATATTCTTACATGCTCTGGGCCGTGGCAGCTTTTAAGTTGCTGTGCCCGAAGACGCCGAGATCGATACTTTCAGTATTCAACTTGATCAGGATAAGGGAAATAGGTGCGACGTCTGCACCGGCTGTTCACTCCCTAACCGCAGTAAGACCTGTCGCCGTAGCTTCTAAGGCAGCGGCACCGGCAATGAGACCTGCGGTAAGGACAGCTGAAGTTGCAGTCAGTAAAGCTCCGGAGATCACGATCTGGAATGTATTCGCTGTAATATGGATAACAGGGATGATCATCATTACAACACTGATATTGGTCAAGACGATCATGCTCGTTCTAAGGTTAAGGAAGGCGCAAAGCGTTGACGGAAAAGTTTACTACAGTCCGAACGTGTCAGCACCGTTCGTGTTCGGTCTTTTAAGGCCGAGGATCTACATGCCGATTGGACTGTCGGAAGATGAGTATCATTATCTTCTTTTGCACGAACAGACTCACATCAGGCGTAAGGATATGATCTTCAAGGCGGTCGGCATCATCACGCTGATCGTGCATTGGTTCAATCCGCTGGTCTGGGTTGCATTCCGCTTTTTCGAAAAAGATATGGAAATGAGCTGTGATGAGGCTGTCATCAAAAACATCTCCAAAAGCGTGCGCGCCGATTACTGTGAATCACTGGTAACTTACGCCAGAAAGAGCACAGTGCCGAAGTATCTGGTTTTACCTCTGAGCTTCGGTAAAAAAGATATAAAAGCGAGGATAAAAAATATTATGAAATACAAAAAACTGACAATGCCCGTAACTGTCGCTTCATTGGCGCTGGTTGCAATTGTGGCTACAGGATGCTTCTTCAGCCCGAGCGAGAAAAAAGTAGTTGTGGAATCAAAAGAACAGACAGGATCTGTCGGTCTGGATAACCTTGCCTTCAAGGGCACCGAAGAGACAGCTGATGAGACAGAAGCAACTGAACCATCTGAGACAACCTTGGCCAACACGGAAGTAGTTCCTTATGAAGGTCTTCCAATAACAGGTGATTATTATATTCAAAACGGTATAATCGTCCAAGGTTGGGACGAGCCGGGTGATTATCTGTACGTTCCTTATGAAGCGGTAGAGTTGCCGGATGGCGCTTTGTTCGAACTGGATCTTCCAAAACCTGACGGATGCGGATTCGATCTGGATGCAAATGTAGCAAAAGGAACTGTTCTCGACAGCAAGAGCATAGGCGGATATTACACATTATTCACCACCTGGGACGGAGGTCCGACAGATGTAGATACAGTATTCATCGTCACCGACAGAGCTTTCTCAGATGAAGAAGTCAGCGCCTATGAGGATAAACTCAACAGCTACGGTTTTATCGAAGACACTAATTTCGAAAATGATCACTACTATTCCGGACACACTGAGGATGGTATGAGCGTAGTAGTAGAGAAATTCGATTATGACGACGGCACCGGCTTTATTTCCGTCAGATTCTACGGATCTAATGCCTTCGGAAACTCCCTAGGCCTCGGCTGATCATCAAACCCATTTACGAACAACACAAAACCCAAAACAAAAAGGTTGGAAGCCAGAGGCCTCCAACCTTTTCTTTATGTCCGAACTTTAGAAGAGCGTAAATCCCCTTTTCGATAATCCGAACAGGAATACAAATACATAAAAAGCTGCCAAGGCAAACAAATGGATCGCATGTATCTTGCTGGGCGACAGGATCCTTGTCGGATCATCTTTGTGAAGATCTATCTTAACGACTGAATCCAATTCTATATTTGAATTCCAGGCCCAGACTTCCCTGTCATAAATAGCCGTGTATGTCTCGCCGTTGATCTCATACTCGAATATCGGCGATAAAATACAAAAGCGGCCGACTCTTCTCAAGCGTGCGATACGTCTGGTGTAGCCGACGCATCTTGCTTCCACCTTCCTCGGATAAAGTCTCAGTCTCTCTGTTGCCACGAACAGGAACGAAGACAGGAAATAGACCATTGGGAACCCGAATATATACAGGCCGTGGTCGGAATGAAAGATCATCATGACCGGTACGAGGCATATAATCGCCAATCCGAAGATGATCATGGAAACGATGTTCCTGGCGGGGTCATGGACAGTTGATTTCAGGATCTTATTCCTGCATTGCATAAACGACAGGATAAAAGCGAATATATAGACCGCTTCTATCGCGATGATGCTCATGATCTTAAGAAACAATTCACTCTCACTAAAGACCAGATTGTATAGAACCTCCATCACCAGAAAGATCACGATTGAGATCGCGACAACGCATATTCCTATCTCCTGAGTTTTGGTCAGCTTTTTGGGTCTGTTACTCGCCCTAAGCGAACGACATTCTTCGATATATCTGAATCTGTCGAGCAAGTTTACGCGCTGGTTGCAGTCGACAACAAGGTACTTTTGTACATCTTCATTAAAAAGCATTTTCATATCCTCCCTTAACGAAATCATGTTATCACAATGACATCTGCGGACAACCGCAAGCTGCGCGGAATAGCCCGACCTAATTGCAAAGAAAAGAGGGCATCCCTTCATAAGGATACCCTCTCTCGAAAACAATGTTTGATACTGACTAAGTCAGTTATTTCTTCTGTGCGACTATCATGTATCTGTGAGTCGTGCCTTCAATGACGCCGTCTTTCTCGATCTTCTCCTGAAGCATTAGAAGTTTGTCGAGACATCTGTCGACAGAGAAATCTATGAACTCCCATTCGATGACTCTCGCGAACCAGACAAATGCGCCTACATCGTAGAACCTGATCGGCGTAAATACTTCACCTGATTCCAGTATCTCGAATCCCGCATCTTCACAGGCTTTCTTCCTGCTCGAGAGATAGAGTTCCTGACCTTCAAACAGCTTAGGCGCATCAGGAAGCACCATCTCCACCAGATCACGGTCGTTGGTCTCGCCGACCTGCTGGGTCACAAAATACCCGCCGGGCTTTAAGACTCTTCTTATCTCAACAGGATCAAAGTCGCCGTGCCTGTTGATCATTATGTCGATGGACTCGTCGTCAAACGGAAGATCGGATGCATCATTGCACTCCCTGAAATCGATCCCCAGAGGTAACAAAGTCTTCCTGCAAAGTTCCACGTTCG
>CADCQX010000257.1 GCA_902803695.1 Oscillospiraceae bacterium | reverse complement strand
GTCCCTTTTAGTTTTTCGCACAAAATTATATTCTTATAATAGCGTACAGGATAATGTATGCCGAAAAATTTTTGAAAGGAGGATCAATGTATGAAGATTGATCTTAAGAGATTAGCATTAGCTGGAGGATTAGGATTTATATTCTCCACGCTGATAGAATTAGTGGTGAATATTATTAAGTTCATCAAATGCAAAATCAAGCTCAATAAGCTTGAGAAGGAAAGAGATGAGTTGAAGGCGAGATGCGCTAAGACTCACAAATTAGCCATGGAGTTCGTGGATGATGCCATGAGCAACAAGGTCGAACAGCCTAGGAATCCCCAGGCTGAAAAATTATATGCTCGCCTGCAGAAATGGCAGGCAACGATGCATGAAGTACTTACTACTTCAGATGATAGCAATGAATTTTCATTCTATTATCGTAAGTGGAGCGATGATGAAGATCTATATAAGATCATAAACGCCGACGATTGCAAAGAGCAATAAAATTTTAGAGGAATCATTAATTTGGTTCCTCTTTAATTTTTTCGTAACATAATGTAACATATGGAGGTTTTATGGACGAGCAAGAACT
The DNA here is from genome assembly GCA_902803695.1 of Oscillospiraceae bacterium. Classification (GTDB taxonomy): domain Bacteria; phylum Bacillota; class Clostridia; order Saccharofermentanales; family Saccharofermentanaceae; genus Saccharofermentans. The sequence goes on along the minus strand of CADCQX010000257.1, from coordinate 2,029 downwards.
AAGAGAGGCATTAACAAAAATCAAAGAATACTGCAAATCAAGAAGGGTTTGTGAAGAATGCATATTTGGATCACTAATAGGAATTAAAGATCATGGACTTTATATTTTTTGTGAGGTTTCCGATGGTCTAGAAGAAATCATTGACTAGGAGTAATCATAATGAAAAACACAGTTAGCAAGGCATTCAATCCGGAGTTAGTTTCTAGAGTTAGAAAATATATATCAGTAAGAACTCCGATGGAATTGGAAGCAGCAACACGTATACTCTATGCTTATAAGATAGAGTACAGACTAGAGCCTTATGGCGAGAATCTCAACTACACCTTCGACTCGATGGATAGGATTGACATTGTCATGAATTACCACGAGTACGAGGAACCGGAGATCATCAAGGCATTAGGCATTAAGCAGACAGACTTGAACTTATATTTTGATCATTCATAAGGAGGAATTAATATGAAATTTAGAATCACAAGCGCTAATGGAAATCAAGAGTTACAAGAATACATTACACTATTGCGAGAGCATCACTTTGATATATTGGCCACAGATCCATTAGAAATAAAAATAGATGTTAGAACATTGGATGACATTAGAAGAATCCAAGAAATAACAAAAGCTAAATGGGGTATTATTATGGATTTTCACTTCGATAATGATATGCCAGAATTGATAATATACGATGGATACATAGAATAATAAGGAGGAATGAACTATGAAACTCGACAAAAACACAAAAATCAGTCCTTTCGTTATTGCACGCTATGAGCATGGATATGAGACCGCATCATCCTTGCTCAAGGAGATACCCCTTGATAAGAGCGTATATTCTACATGGGAGAATGGAAATGTTTCGTATATTTCGGAAGGTAAGACATTTGTTGCCTTCCAGAAAATATGCGAGATATTCGGTTGGACTCTTGAAGAGGGAAGGAATAATCTTTCCAATATGTATAAGTGGAAGCATGACGATAAAATAAAGATCATTAAGCCTACTTATGATGAATGGAAGGAAATGCGTGGTCATACTGAGATGGCTACTCTCGATACATCTAAAACAGATATTTCCAAGGAAGAGGCTATGCTCAATAATCCTCTTAAGGTTTGGAGAGGTAAGAATAATCTCACAAGATCTGAAGCAGCCAAGCTGTGCAATGTTGATATTAATGTATATTCTGATTGCGAGGACGGTGTTAAGAAGCCTATAGGATATGATCTGACAAAGATAATGAATACCACAGGTGTTTCTTTAACACAGTTAGCAGCGATGTTCAGGGCAACTGTTGGAATAGAGGCTCTCACGAATGCAATCGAGGCATCTAAGAATCCAGATCCGATAACTCTTGAAGAGGTTATTGGATTGAATGATGAGGAAGTTACAGAAGCTCTTGACAAAAAGAACGAAGTACCGAAGAATGCATATCCTTTGAACTTCATCGTTGATAAATGCGGTCTTCCTGCTGAAGATTGGATCGTAGAGGAATTCGACAGGCAGATGGACGAGAAAGTATATGCGTCAAAGGATGCAGGCTCTTATATTTTCTTCAAAGTTGAAAGAGACGCCATAAGAAAAGTATTCCGAGATGGTGTTCAGGTACTACCTGATGGTGAGTTATTCGCCGCCATTGATACAGCAGCAGAAGCATTTAAGAATCATATCAAGAAGTCGGCAGATATCATTGGTACGGTTGCGGAGAAGATCACTGAATCTAAAACCGTAATCAACCCTGGTATTGTTGGGTCGCTTCCAATTTGTGGATTAACACCTCCTAAGATTAGCAAGCCTAAGCAAGATCCTATGCAGAAGAAACTTGCAAACCAGACGGTATCATATCTTAAAGAGGAAAATGTTCTTGATGGATCTGATAGACCTGCTAATAATTCCAGAAACATTTCAATATCTAAGTATACAGCAAGAGTTATATTGCACAAGCTTTATGGCGTTTTGGAATTTAACGAGTATTATAAGATTTTGTCAGAATTCACAAAAGGTGGTTTAAATTTATAAGGAGGCTAACATATGAATATC
>CADCQX010000256.1 GCA_902803695.1 Oscillospiraceae bacterium | reverse complement strand
GTACGGCTTATACAAAAGGATTGATCGACGGTGGTGTAGTCGCGTGCGCTAAGCACTTTTTCGGAGACGGAAATGCTGTTTACGGAACAGGTGAGTGCAGCGACATGCCGCGTCTCATCGACAGAGGCGATGCTAAATTAAGCGAAGCAGAGATCAACGAACTCATGAGCGTCTATCAGGCACAGATCGATGCTGGTGTTCAGACAATCATGGTCAGCTACACATCGCTTAACGGACTTAAGATGCATGAGCAGGGCGACTATATCTGGAAGCTCAAAAACGAGATGGGCTTTGAAGGATTTATCGTAAGTGACTATGATGCCATTGATAATACATCACCGGCAACTTACGAAGAGCAAGTCATCTCGGCAGTCAACTGCGGTATCGATATGCTCATGGTAAGCTACCAGTATAAGGAAGCAAAAGCTGCGATCATCAAAGGCGTAGAGGACGGCAAGATCACCAAAGACAGGATCAATGACGCGGTCACAAGGATCATCAAAGTCAAGAAAAATGCAGGTATCTTTGACGATCCGCTCTGCGAGAATCTCCAGACAAAACAGCAGGAGACAGGTTCAGCCGAGTACAGGGCAGTAGCCGAAAAACTCGTTGAAGAGAGCCTCGTTCTGGTCAAGAACAATAATGATACTTTGCCTCTCAAGAACGGTACAAAAGTCTACATCACGGGACCTGCAGCTGATAACGCTCAGGCGCAGTGCGGCGGCTGGACTATCGGATGGATAGAAAGCCCGACCAAAGACATCAAGGGTGTCACGACAATCCGGAAGGCTTTCGAGACATATGCAGCTGATTACGGTATCGAAGTAATTACCGATCCTGAGAGAGCAGATGAAGCAGATGTTGTCCTTCTCTGCGTCGGTGAAGTTTCATATGCGGAAGGCTACGGCGATACAGACGATCTTAAACTCTGCGGATCATGCGGACTTAAGGGTAACGACGAAGCCATAAAAGAAGCAAAAGAACTCAACAAGCCGACAGTAACCTGTATCATCGCAGGGAGAAATGTCATCCTCGATCAGGACGACTATAGCAATTGGGATAGCGTAGTAATGTGCTATCTGCCGGGATCCGAAGGTAAGGGTATCTCTGATGTTCTTTGCGGATGCGCGGACTTTACGGGAAGACTTCCTTCACCGTGGTACGGATCGGTCCAGGATATCCTGACTGACAAGTGCGTTTTCGAGAGAGGATATGGTCTTTCATATCCTGAAGGATTTGTTCCGAGCACGGAACCTGTTGCGGTTCAGAATACTGATGTCGAGAAAACGACATCTTCCCAGGCGCAACAGGGCAAGTTCGATAACAACATCTATACTGCAGACAGTATCGGTTTGAAGATAACTCTTCCGGAGGGTTACTCGGCAGCAAGCGAGCAGGAGAGATTCGCCATTCAGAATTCCATCCAGTACATCGGTAATCTTGAAGACTGCCTTTCTGATTCCACTCGAAAAAAGGTCCTCATGCTTTACTATATCGAGAAGGATCTGGTCGCTCCTGATGCCGATACGTTTACTCCTGAAGACAGTCTTAATGCCATCCTCGACAGCACAGGAAGCAAGGCCGATATCATCTCTACGGATACGGTAACTTTGAACGGCCGCGAATACACCAGATATGTCACCGATCTTACCATGGCGAGCGAGACTCACGCTGTGTATTTTTACTTTGGCTTAGTTGATGCCGATACATACCTTTGTATCCATTTCTATGACATGGATGACGGCGTTTCAGTTGATGAATTTGAAACGTGTTTTAACGGTTAAGTCATATTTAATTTTTCTTCACGAAAAGGAGACTTGCATCACGGTGCGAGTCTTCTTTTTTTGCCTAGGATCCCCTATCTTTTTCGAAAACACCATATGATAAAATCTAGTGGAAAAATAGCAAAAGGAAAAACGAAATGATAGACGGACACATACATATCGAACGCGGAGATTATACCATCGACTGGATCAGGCAATTCGTCAATAGAGCAGTCGAGACGGGCCTTGACGAGATTCGCCTTCTGGAGCATAACTACATGTTTCCGGAGTTCGCGCCGATGTACAAAGAAGCCTGCAAAAAGAGCGACTTCATAAACGACTGGTTTCAAAGAAAAGCCTGCTTCAAAAACTACGATGAATACTTAAGACTTATCGACAAAGTAAGAAAGACGGAATTCCCCGTTAAGATCAAGTTCGGACTTGAAGTCTGTTACTTCAAAGAATACGAAGATCTGATCGTTGAACTGACCAAAGACAAGGGCTTTGATTTTCTCCTCGGAAGCATGCATTTTGTCGACGGCTTCGGCTTTGATCACAAGGCGGAGCTTTGGGAAGGCGTTGATGTCGATAAGACGTATCAGAGGTATTTCGAAGATTCTGTCCTCCTCGCACAAAGTAAGATCTTTGACGGCATAGGTCATCCTGATACCATCGGACTTTTCGGACATAAGCCATCGTATGAACTTACAGATTATTATGAAAAACTTGCATCCGTTCTTGCCGAATCCAAGATGTATGCGGATCAGAACAGCGGTGCAGAGAGAAGATGTCCTCTTACGGCTAATCTCGGTATGGATAAGGAGTTTATAAAGATCCTTCATAAACATAATGTTCCGATGATCACATCATCTGATGCTCACACTCCTTCGGATGTGGGATACAAGATCCGTGAATTGCAGGAACTTATTGATTATGGTGTATAATTGAAAAGGAATTTTTACGGAAAGGGGAATATCATGGAAGATCAAATGATATTAAAGGCCACTGGTCTTTGTAAGAACTACGGTTCAAAGCAGATCTTGAAAGACGTGAATATCACGATCAACAAAGGTGATATCTATGGCCTCGTAGGACGAAACGGTGCAGGTAAGACCACGATCATGCGTATCATGACTGGCCTTCAGGTTCCGACAAAGGGTAACATCGAATACGGTTATGAGAGAGGTAGACTCGGTACTACAGGAGCACTTGTAGAACTGCCGTCTATCTACGCAAACAAATCAGCAGAGGAGAACATCAAATTCCAGTATCTGAATCTCGGATTGAAATTTGATGATTCAATAAAGGAACTTCTCACTCTTGTCGGTCTTGAGAACACCGGAAACAAGAAAGCAGGTAAGTTCTCTCTCGGTATGAGACAGCGTCTGGGAATCGCCATCGCTATGGTAGGAGATCCTGAAGTGCTTGTTCTCGACGAACCTATCAACGGACTTGATCCGCAGGGTATCATCGAGGTGCGTGATCTTTTGATCAAGCTCAACCGCGAGAAGGGTATCACCATCGTTATCTCGAGTCACATCCTGTCTGAGCTTTCCAAGCTCGCTACCAGATTCGGTTTTATCGAAGACGGAAAGATGATCCGTGAGTGTACTTCATATGATATCGAGCATGCAGGCGAGAAGCTTATGATCATCAAGTCAAGTAATGTTCAGGAATTTAATGCTCTTCTGAATGCTAATGGATTTAAGAGTGAACTTATCAGTAATCCGGATAAGGTTACCATTCACGGCGAAGTCGATATCATCGATATCGCGATGATCGCCAAGAATGCGGGTATCAAGATCACTGATCTCAGAACTGTAGAAACCGACCTTGAGGAATTCTACGTTGATGTCGTAGGAGGAATGAATCATGGTTGAGTTATTGAAATTTGAATTCTACAGACTTTATAAGAGTAAGCTGTCCTGGATCATCTTAGGCGTTATGGCTCTTCTTCCTGTCCTTGCAGTAGTAGCATTGAGCCTTATAGTCCTCTATGTTTCAAGAGGACAGGATTTTGAGATCGAAGCTGAACAGTCACGCTTTTTGACCTGGTTATTTATCTCATATTTCTACAAGTGGGTACCTATGGTATTGGCACTGTTCATTCCTCTCTTTGTAGGAAGAGATTATAGAGACGGATTTATCCGTAACAAGCTCACAGCCGGTCACACGAGAATGCAGATCTTTGGCGCTGCAGTAATCTCAAAAGCAACATATGCAGCTGCGCTTTGTATTGCATATATTACAACCGGTCTTATCGCTTCGTTCATCTCTCCGTTCGGAGCTGACATTAACGGCGGTGAGATGCTCGTCCGTGCATTTTCTCTGATGCTGTCGGTCATTGCTACTTCGGTCCTCTTTACCGTTTTGGCACTGATAATCAAGAACAGAGCTGTACCTGTTATCCTATCGGTATTGTTCGTTATGTCTTTCGGTGTTGCAAGTACGCTTGCGACAACATTTGCTTATGATCACGCTATGATCAATGATTATGAGAGGATCCGCGATAAGAAGATCGATAAGATGGGTTATGATCCTGATGAAATGGAACTGGATAAGGACAAGTTCTTTAACTTCGGCTGGTATATCGGCCATCCTATCTTCGTAATGACCAATGCAGGTATGCAGGATGAGTTCATTACGGGAACGACATCGATCATGATCTTGAATGCTGAATCGCTCCAATATAGTGACGAGATCCCAAGACATCCGTTCAATTCACTTGTTACAACGCTTGTAACTCAGGAAATGAATTTCCTCGATGAAAAAGATCTCAAGAAGGTTGACGGTGCTTATGTTTCAGTAGGAACTGTCGAGCTTCAGTACAACATCAAGTCCGTGCTTTGGACTGCAGTTTATTTTGGAGCAGGATATGCGCTCTTCCGTAAGAAGAATGTATTCTGATAGAAATTTAACCGGGGCATATTACCGCTTACCTTTGTAATCATGCCTCTTACCGAAAACATTGAGACTTAACCTCCTTTGTGATGATACTATCGGGTCATCAAACAAAGGAGGTTTTTTCTATGAAAAAGTTTCTGACCGGCAACTGGTGGCATCTGTTCTGTGCGTTCTATATGGTCGCTATAATCGCGTACATCGTATTCTTCGCAGTAGTTCATCACATCCTTATGGCAGGATTTTTGGTATCCACACTATTCATGCTTGGGATCGAACTCTATATTTTCGCTACTAGCCGAAAAAGTGTTGTATGATGATATTATCGAATGTACTTAGGGAGCTGATACAGTGAAAGTTAAGATTGATATTTCACCGGAACATGCGGAAACATATGCGATCATCTGTTCAGATAAGATGACCGACGAAGTCAAGCGCGCGGCAGATCTTCTGGGTCAGCCTGCAGCAGGTCTTCTTACCGCATCTCTCGATGAAAAGACAGTCATTTTGAGGGCAAATGAGATATATATGATAAGGATCGAGAATGACAGAGCGGTCATTTTCGATAGGGATAAAAGATACATATCACGTAAGCGTTTGTACGAATTAAAGGAGGTGCTGGGTGACAAGTTCATTCAGATATCCAAGGGTACGATAATAAATCCTGACTATCTCGACCGGATCGAACCGGGCTTCGGAGGCAGCGTCAATATAAGGATGCGAAATGGCTTAACGGAGAGCATATCGAGAAGGTTTCTTCCGGGATTTAAGAAGTATCTGGGACTCTAGGAGGTTTATATGAGAGTTGTTAAGGAAATTGCCAAAAGCATCATTATCAGTATCTGCATTGCGCTGATCATATTCTGCGCCGTTGGTGTGTTCTTTGAAGTTCGCGGCGGCGGCACTCTTGGTTTTGAAAACTACTCTTTTACGAAAATGGTCTTCGGCTGTCTGGCTGTCGGCTTAGGCTTCGGCATCCCTTCTATAGTGTATGACCGTGAGCAGATCCCGCGCCCGTTTCAGGTGATCGTCCATATGGGTATCGGCTGTCTGGTATATATCGTTGTCGCGTATCTTGTCGGATGGTTCGGAAGCATCAAGACTCCGGTTCATATTCTTATCCTGTCACTGTGCTATGTGGCCGTGGCATTCATTATCTGGATCCCGTTTATGCTGTTCTACAGACATGAGGCTGTAAGGATGAACGAGAAACTTCAGGAGATGAAAGGAAAGAATAGTATATAGATGAATATTTGGTCTTAATACTTTCTTTAATATTTCTGTCGATTTCTTAAACTTCGGTTGACGATATATTTATCCCTCCTATGTAAGATGTAACCATAAAACAAAAACACCGAACAAACGGAGGGTATAAAAATGAAAACTAAGAACACAAAGAAGATCACAGCATTGGATGTAATTTTGGCTATATACACAGTAGCTATGTTAGTAATGATCGGAGTAACAGTTTACGGATGGTTCTTCTCAGGAACACATGAATCCCCAATACATCCATCGATTCTTGCTTGTAACAGTGCTGCATATTGCTGCATAGCAGCTTCCATTGAAGATAGGAAGAAGAAAGCAAAAAAAGCAGAAGCAAATACTGTAAACGCATAACATCCATATAATACAAACCCACTCATGAAAAGGCGTCTCGAGAAATCGGGACGTCTTTTTTCGTGATTTCGGATTTTTAATTTTTGCTTTAAGGATTTTTTAATAGTTAAGTTTCAGAATAGAGCTCGTAGATGATAAAACGGAGGTAACAGGAATGAGCACTGTTATAGAAACAAGGGATCTTTGTAAGACATACATAGTAAATAAACAAAGTAATAACGTACTTCAGAACGTGAATTTCTCAGTTGAGGAAGGCGAGTTCGTATCAGTCATGGGACCGTCGGGTTCAGGAAAATCCACGCTCCTTCATACGGTAAGCGGAATGGATAACGTAACAGCAGGAAGCGTTTTCTTCGACGGTGAAGAGATATCCGCGATGAAGGAAAAACAGCTTCTCAACTTAAGACTCATCAAGATGGGATTTGTTTTCCAGCAGATGTATATGATGAAGAAATTGAGCATCATCGATAACATAATCCTTCCGGGATTTCAGGCGAAGATAAGACCGAGGGAAGAGATCAGAAAAGATGCTGAAGAACTGATGCGTAAGCTCGGAATAATCGATGAAGCCGACAGAGAGATAACGGAAGTTTCAGGCGGTCAGCTCCAAAGAGCATGTCTTTGCAGAGCACTTATAAATCACCCTAAGGTAATATTCGCAGATGAGCCGACGGGAGCACTTAACTCCAAGGCTTCAAACGAAGTTATGGAGAGACTTCTCGATGCCAACAGAATGGGCACAACGATCCTTATGGTAACTCACAGTGAGAAGGTTGCCTCTATCTCAGACAGGATGATCTATCTGGTTGACGGAAACATCCAGGGCGAACTTATCCTCGGTAAGAAGAAAGAGGGAGACGACTTATCTATAAGAGAACGTCAGGTAAGAAACTGGTTAGGAGAAATGGGCTGGTAATATGTATTTCGGAATGTTGAAAAGAGACCTTAAGGATAAGCCGGGTCTAAATATAGTTGCTTTCATATTCATGATCGCTTCGGTCATGTTCATGGTTATCGGATCCACACTTCTTTATTCGATCTTTGCAGGTGAAAAGAATACCTATAAGAAGTGCAATACATCAGATGTCTATTTCTTTATGGATAAGGATATGGCTGATGCTGAAGGTCAAGTGGAAAGATTTGAAAAAGATCTTGATGAGATCGGCATCTTCACTGAATACACAAGCGGCGAGAGTGTCTTCATGAACTTCTCGAGCATTGGATTTATAGGTGAGGATATTGATGAGGATGTCCACTATACCGCCGGAGTTTTTGTGGGAAGCGTACCTCATGATTATGATATCCCGATCGACTTCGACAATAACTATTTCGAAGTTGAGGACGGCTGCATAGCGATACCTCAGGTCATGAACAACAGACTCAATGTCAAGGTCGGAGATAAGGTAAGACTTACAACTCAGATGGGTAACACATATGAATATGTTGTATCGATCATATTCAAGAATCCTGCAGCAGCAGAGAGAAGCAGACTTTATCTGTCTGACGGAGATACTAAAAAGTTTTACTCCGAGTGTCCTTATAAGAAAGTGATATTCCCGTCGATGATAACGCCGGATGTTGACGATTACATCACGGTATTACGAGATAACAGTACTGATATCATCGTTGATTACGCGAGATACAACGCAGACGGTCAGGCATCTCAGATCCTGTTCATGAATAACGACGGACTGTTTTCCATAATCGTTATGGTGAGTATGCTGATCGTAGCGGTAGCAGTAATGATAATGACAATGATCACAATAGATTTCAGCCTTAAGTCTGCGATCAGAAGAGAAGAACGAGAGATCGGTATGATGAAGGCGATCGGTGTCTGGTCACTTTCCTATAAGACTTTGTTCATAGTCAAATATCTGGCTTTTGCAGTTGTCGGCGGTGCGATCGGACTTCCTCTGGGATTCTTCTTAAGTAAGCTCCTGTTCAGAAAGTTCGTCATGAATATCATGTTCCCTGATGCTGTTATGATGACCATCATCGGACTTTCTGCCTGCCTTTTGACGATCCTTGTAATCGCTCTTTTCAGTTTCTTTGCATTAAGAAGAATGAATAAGGTAAGCGTAATCGATGCGATCCATGGTGAGAACAGAGGTGAGAGATTTTCTGCTCTTCCGGGTCCTGCGCTCAACAATAAAAAGATACTTCCGGTACCATTGTTCCTGGCAGTAAGCGACATCATGAGAAGCTTTAAGAGATATATTCTTCTCGTACTTGCATATGTTCTCGGTATCTGTATCGTTCTTTTTGTAGTAAGGCTCAGTGATTCGATCATGACAACAGATTATGCGGAACATTATTTCCAGCAGGGAAGCCTTGATTTTATCGTGAAGATAGATGATGCATATTATGACAAACTCGTTAGCGGAACAGGAAGTTTCACAGGGGCTATAGATCTGATCAACAAGGATTTCGAGGATAATGATATCCCTGCAAAAATCGCGGTCTACAATGAAGGCGAATCAGTCCTTAAATACAACGGTGGAGAGACTATTGCAGTAATGAGATGGATGGACTCTCCTTCTTCCGAGATACAG
>CADCQX010000255.1 GCA_902803695.1 Oscillospiraceae bacterium | reverse complement strand
GATCGAATATGCATCAGAATCAAATCTGACACCTTCGGACTTAAGAAGATCTCTGGTAGCTCTGGTCTTCTCTGCTTTAACCTCAGCATCTTCGTCAAACAAGCTCAAAATGCATGCCATGTACTGGATCTTGTTCTTACCGAAGAAATGCTTCTTCAAAGCCTTAAACGAATTCTCAGTCTCTATGGAGAGCTTTGTGATATCGATACCGGAAATTGCCATCATAGCACAATTAACAATATCCTCGCGGCCCGTAATGAGCGGATGATCCTTACGAAGAAGCTTATAGATCTCTCTGGTCTTCTTGATCACATTGTCGTACTCAGACGGCTTACAGGATCTGAATATAACAACAGCTGCAAGTACAAGATAATCAGAATTGAAGAACTTCTTATCAAGGGCCTTATGGATCTTGATGATCCTCTCCATAGCTTCTTCAGGAGCGCCCGAACGGGCAAGTGTAGCAACTACGACCTGACGCGCATTACCATGGCCCAAAGTTGACAAGAAGGATGTGTTCTTGTTCAGGACCTTCTTTGCTGCCTTCATATCCTCTTCAGATGTCGGCTGTGTGTCACCGATAAAAGCCGATGCACATGCAGAAGCTTCCAGGCTGCTGTTAAGCACAAATGCTTTCTTGGCGATCTTGAAGTTTTCCTCATAGATCTCTTTGTTGATTGTAAGTTTTGTATTCATATTTTTCTCCTCCCAGTCATTTTAATAATGGCTTTTTTCTTACAGTTCAATGATAGGAAACATGTTTAAACACATCGCAAAAAGACATTAAAGAATTTATAAAGCAAAAGGGCACCAAATCAGAAAGTCAAAACGTACCCGATCTCACGCAATGTCTTACCGCAGATCTGATCATCCATATATTCAGATGAGAGTTTGAATCCCATCTTCTCATAAAATCTTCTGGCGTTTTGATTTTCCTCCAGGACCCATAGCGAGATCTTGTTATATCCGCTGTCCTTAAGTTCAGAGATAACTTTACTTATCAGATCTTTTCCATATCCTTTTCCGGTAAATTCCGGAAGGAAATAAATGGATATGATCTCACCATATCCTTCAAAACACTTGAATCTGGATTCGGTAAAACTGCTCGTTCCGATGATCTTACCTTCAACCAGACAAACCATGGTCCTCCACGGCGGGGCATCTATCCTCGTGGCCCAGCGACCCTTCGGGATGCTGTCCAGGTATTCCTGCGGAACTATTCCTTTGTATGCATGTTTCCAACTTTCCTCATAGATGTTGCTTATCTCGAGCCTGTCATCTTCGGGAGTTATATATCTTATCTCAACATTCATTCGAATTGGTATTTCCTATATTTTTGTTTTCGAAAAAGAGGATCATGATCAGAGGATCTTCTCTGCCTCAAGTATCGGCCAGCCGTTCCTGTCGACTTCCCGGAACACGATATATCCGTTCTTGTCCCAGAAATATGTGGATTGAGGATTGAGCTTGTCTATTGCAAGTCTGGTGGTTCTCTTACCGACAGACCTCAGATATGACTCAACTTCATGAACGATTATCGAGCCGATCTTCTTACCCTGATACGCCTCCTTCATCATGAAAAAACCTATGTAGGCATTCTCATTTGTCGGAAAGCCGTCAATGATATCCATGACCGCGATGAGTTCCAGGCGCTTATAAAAACCGACATAATACTTCTTCGATCCGTCTACGCCGTTAGGGGTATTCTTCATATCCGATATGACCTGTTCCCTTGAAGGTACAGATTCCGTATATCTGTAGAATTGAGGGTTGCCTTGATAGAGTTCCAATATGGAATCCACATCAGCCTCATTCATAGGCTTAACCTTATAGCGCCTGCTCAACTTATCTACTTCGATCATATGCCCCTTTGCCCTCATGACCATGATTAGGGAGAATCACTCTCATAGATATTTTACCTAGAGAAAGAGTAACTTTCAATCAATAATTACGTTCGTTTCCTTTCTCGAAAAAGATTTCTTTTGACTTCACAGATCGCTCATTAATCTCAACTAATGTCAGAAATTGTGCAACATAACTAAAAAAGTCAGAAAACGTTTACAATTTGTTTTCACAATTATTTTTGACAGGTGTTATAATAGGCTATGATCAGAAAACAGTAAGGTAGCGAAAACCCTTTCTTCGTGTCACAGGAGGCGCGAGTAGCCACTCTTTAGATCTGCATTACCAAAGATTACCTCTGAGCAGCCTCTGCCCAGAGTTTTCTTTTTTATGGAAAAATCGGGATTATCTGCGAGAGTCAAAATTCACATACATTTAACCTGATTTATAACAAAATGGTCTTATAATATAAGAGTAGGTTATTTTATCAGCACGAGGATTCGTTTTCGGGGGACTTATGAAAAAGGTAGCGGTTTTTACCTCACATGTATACGAACCAATGTCAGGTCTTATGCAGAAAGGCATCAAAGCCGCTGCTCTGGAACACAATGTCAAAGTTATCTTCTTTGCCAGTTTCAGTGATTCGTACAGCAGCAAAAACTACGGTGAATATTCCAAATACGATGAGGGCGATAATGTTTCATTCGATATTCCTGATCTCAAGGATTTCGATGGAATAATAAAGATAAGTACCTATTTCAGCGAGACGGTAAAAAAACATCTGGATCAGATCCTTTCCAAAGTAGATATCCCTGTTATCAATATTGGCGGCATGGACGAAAGATATATGAGCATATGCTGTGACGAGACCAGGTCCTTCAGCGAGGTCGTCGAGCACCTGATCAAATGCCATAACTGCAGAGACATATATCACCTCGCGGGCATCAAAGACAAAAACTTTACCTTTGAGAGAGTGGAAGCTTATAAGACTGTCCTTCTCAGGAACAACATCCCGTTCGACGAAGAAAAGATCTATTACGGAAATCTCTGGCGTGACTGCGGAGAAGACGCATTGGATTACATACTGGGACACTGCCACAAAAACAGCAAGGAATTCCCGGACGCCATCGTATGCGCCAATGACTATTCGGCAGTCGGTCTTATCAATGCCTGCAAAGCAAGAGGCATCAGAGTTCCTGAAGACATTAAGGTAACAGGATATGACGGAATAAGTGATGCGCTTAACGGCTTCCCTTCTGTCACTACATCCAGACAGCCGTTCTATAATTCAGGCTATCAGGCTATCGTCTCTCT
>CADCQX010000254.1 GCA_902803695.1 Oscillospiraceae bacterium | reverse complement strand
TTATAGCCTGACTTCCGAGTTCCTTGTAACATTCCTGGTGATCACAAACGTTGTAGATATAAAGTGTCTTCTCTTTACCGTCTTTCTTACCTGTAAAGATACAACCGATATTAGTCTTTCCGACAGTTCTCGGGCCAAGGCTTGCAGGATCAGGCAACAGTGCCTTGAGGAACTGGATTGGTACGATCTCACGGCCTTCGAACATGATCGGGCTCGTGGCGAGCATGCCAACGTTTTCGAGACACTTCATATGAGTAAGATAGCTCTGACCGAATGTCATGAAGAAACGGATGCGCTTGATTTCAGGGAAGTTTCTTCCGAGAGCCTCGATCTCCTCGTGATGGAGAAGATACATGTCCTTCATGCCGACTTCAGGGAAATCATATTCTCTCTTGATCTCCATAGGCTTGGTCTCGACCCACTTGCCGTTTTCCATGTAGGAACCGTTAGCAGATACTTCACGGAGATTGATCTCAGGGTTGAAGTTCGTGGCGAACGGATATCCGTGATCGCCGCCGTTACAGTCGAGGATATCGACAGTGTCGATCTCGTCAAAATAGTGCTTTTTAGCATAAGCTACGAATACGGAAGTTACGCCAGGATCAAAACCTGTTCCGAGAAGAGCAGTAAGACCTGCGTTCTTAAACTTGTCTTCGTATGCCCACTGATAGCTGTAGTCGAAGTAAGCGGTAAAGCCCTTCTCCTTGCAGCGCTTCTCATAAGCCTCTCTCCAGGTCGGCTCATCTGTATCTTCAGGCTCGTAGTTAGCTGTATCGATGTAGTCGACCTTGCACTCAAGGCATGCATCCATGATCGTGAGATCCTGATAAGGAAGAGCCACGTTCAGTACCGCATCAGGCTTATATTCGTTTATAAGCTTAACAAGATCCTCTACGCTGTCTGCGTTTACCGTAGCAGTGGAAAGCTTAACAGGTGTTCCCTGCTTCTCGAGTTTCTCCTTAAGTGCATCACACTTAGATACTGTTCTGCTCGCGATGCAAAGCTCTGTGAATGTTTCGCTGTTCTGGCAGCACTTCTGGATAGCTACCTGAGCTACGCCGCCGCAACCGATTACCAATAATCTTGCCATTTATATGTTCCTCCTTATTCTTTCTCTTCTTCGATCAACATATCTTCAACATATTTCGGAAGCATGAATGCGCCCGAGTGTAAGTGAGTTGTATAATACCAGGTCTTGATCTTACGATCCTCCCACTTTTTCGGATCGAAATCACGGATCGGGTGATACTTTTTCGAAGCAAATCCAAACAGCCAGTATCCTGAGGGGCACGTAGGGATATGTGCCTGATATACCTTCATTACCGGGAAAGACTTAACTGCCTTTCTGTGCATCGCCCTGCAGTTCTCTTCATCCTCATCGAAAAAAGGACTTCCGTGCTGATATACCATGATTCCGTCATCATGCAAAGCCTTATAGCAGTTGCCGTAAAACTCCTTAGTAAAAAGGCCGGCCTCATGACCCGTAGGGTCAGTTGCATCATTGATGATAAGGTCGTACTTATCCTTACACTTACGAAGGAAACGGAGACCGTCCTCGTAGTATATCCTTACGCGTACATCCTCAAGACCGATCGCATTATCAGGGAAAAACTTACGGCAGACATCCACGAACATCTTATCAGGCTCGCAGATATCGATTACTTCGATCTCTTTATAGTATGAAAGCTCTCTTGCTACGCCTCCGTCACCGCCACCGATAACGAGAACGCGCTTAACGTCAGGATGAACCGCCATAGGTACATGAACGATCATCTCGTCATAAGTAAACTCTTCCTGTTCGGAAAATATAACATTACCGTTAGAAGTTAAGAACTTGCCGAACTCAGGAGAATCAAAAACATCGATCCTCTGAAACTCGCTCGTACCGCTATACAGATGCTGGTTAACTCGAATAGACATCTTCACA
Source organism: Oscillospiraceae bacterium (assembly GCA_902803695.1). GTDB lineage: Bacteria > Bacillota > Clostridia > Saccharofermentanales > Saccharofermentanaceae > Saccharofermentans. The sequence goes on along the minus strand of CADCQX010000254.1, from coordinate 2,795 downwards.
TTATTTGTGTGCATCTCTTCAAACCAAAATTCCATATCGTTTCCGGCCATCTTAATCCCTCCTTATTTCAAAACGTATAGTTCTGAGATATCCTCACTCTCCGGACCCTGCATTGAACAGCCCTTTTCCTTAGCGAGATTAATGTAATCAAGAATATCCTTGGTGATCATCTCACCAGGTGCCAGGATCGGTATTCCCGGCGGATAACACATAACCGACTCAGCACATATCCTGCCGATCGTCTGATCAATAGGAAGCTTTTCAGTTTCAGCATAGAAAGCTTCCTGCGGAGTAGCTTTGACTATCGGAGTAACATACTCTGCGCAGAAGAAATCTCCTGTCGGCTTTGAATAAAGTCTCGCGATATCATTAAGAGCTCCCGCGAGTCTTTCGATCTCCTGTAGCCTGTCACCTATCGAAATGTAAGCAAGTACATTTGAAAGGTCACCGAACTCCATCTGTATGTCGTATTCCTCACGGAGAAGATCATATACTTCGATTCCCGTAAGACCTATTCCTCTGGTATTTATAACAAGTTTGGTAACGTCAAAATCAAATACGCTGCTCTTGTTTATAAGTTCTGCTCCGAAAGCATAAAAACCGTCGATCTCATTGATCTCTTCCCTGGCGTAATCAGCAAGTTCACATACCTTCGCGAAACTCTGCTTGCCCTTAAGTGCAAGGTTTCTTCTGCTGATATCAAGACTTCCCAAGAGAAGATAGGATGCACTTGTCGTCTGAGTAAGATTTACGATATTGCTTACGTAGCCTTCATTTATTCCTTCACCTATAAGGAGCATGGAACTCTGTGTAAGAGAACCGCCTGATTTATGCATGCTTACGGCTGCCATATCTGCGCCTGCGGCCATAGCATTAAGAGGAAGTCCCTCACCGAAATAAAGGTGTGTTCCGTGAGCTTCATCAACCAATGCCAGCATGTTGTTCTTATGAGCAAGATCTACTATTGCCTTAAGATCCGAACAGATTCCGTAGTAAGACGGATTGTTGATCATGATAGCCTTGGCGTCGGGATTCTCCTCGATCGCTCTTTTAACATCTGAAGTCTCCATTCCGAGAGGAATACCAAGCTTCGTATCAACCTTCGGATCGATATACACAGGAATAGCACCACAGAGGATAAGAGCATTGATCGCACTCTTATGAACGTTACGTGGCATAATGATCTTCTCACCACGCTTACAGGCTGTAAGGACCATGCTCTGAACGGCACTTGTTGTACCGCCAACCATCATAAAAGCGTGCTTTGCACCGAAAGCATCAGCTGCCAGTTCCTCAGCTTCTTTGATAACAGAAACAGGATGACAGAGATTATCAAGTGCCTTCATGGAGTTTACGTCTATCTCAACGCACTGGAGACCCAAAAAATCCACGAGTTCCTTGTTACCTCTTCCACGCTTATGACCGGGAACGTCAAAAGGAACGACTCTCTGTCGTCTGAATTCCTGTAACGCCCTGTATAAAGGTGCTTTTTTCTGTCTCTCCAGATCCATTCTTCTTCTCCAAACAAAAAAGCAATTCATCTATGATGAACTGCCTTTGATTCTTAGTAATGATACTAAGACCTGCTCTTCGGTAGCGCATCAGCACTGGTTTTAAGAAACCATCTTATAAAATTAGGATCAACCTAGTTTAATAAACGTGGTGCTTTACACCACATGCGGCACGACCTGCCCCGTCCGACGAGCGTTAAATACAGATTTCTTTATCCGTATTCGGTCAATAGTTTTAACTACCAAAGTATAACACGAAACCACATAATTTCAAGTCTTTGACCTTTTTCGAGCATTGCAAAGGGCGCCTCAAGAGAAGCGCCCTTAATACAAATTAACAATAAACCCCCGAAGATTAGTTCTTTGCTATAAACTTACCTCTTCTCTTGGAAACTACGTCGAAGATAACGGCTGCAAGAAGAACGCCGCCCTTAACAACTTTACACATGTTCTGGTCAACTGACATAAGCTGCATACCCATGTTGATAACACCCATGAGGATAGCACCGATGATAACGCCAGGAACTGTTCCGATTCCGCCGTAAGCAGAAGCACCACCGATGAAGCATGAACCGATAGCGTCCATCTCATACTGGTTACCAGCTGTAGGCTGTGCGGATGAAAGTCTTGCCATTGTTACGAGTGCAGCAACTGCAGACAAGAGACCCATGTTTGTGTAAGCGATGAAGTAAACCTTATTTGTGTTGATACCGGAAAGCTTTGTTGCCTTCTCGTTACCACCAACTGCGTAGAAAGAACGACCGATCGTTGTGTTACCTGTAAGGTATCCGTAGAAAAGGATAACGACCATGAGAATGATAAGAACGTTAGGAAGACCCTTATCGCAGGAGAATTTCCAGAATACCCAGATGATAGCTGCTGCGATGATGCCGTTCTTGAGAATGCAAGCCCAAAGCTTATCTGTCTCATAACCCTTCTTTTTCTTAACGAGTCTGCTTCTAACCTCAAGTGCGAGGAAGATCAGTACAGCAACGATACCGATGATGAAGCATGTAAGGTTAAAGTGCTTAATAACAATATTGAGTGACGGAATATAGATACCCATATTGAAAAGATCAGGAACGTAACAAGTATTACCGCCACCAAAGATCTTCATGAATGAAGCCTGATCAGCAAGAGGGATTCCTTTACCGTCGAGAAGTACGTTACTCAATCCTCTGAATGCCAACATACCTGCGAGGGTAACGATGAATGGAGGAATACGTACATAAGCGATCCAGAAGCCCTGGAAAGCACCGATAAGAATACCGGATAATAACATGA
>CADCQX010000253.1 GCA_902803695.1 Oscillospiraceae bacterium | reverse complement strand
TTCTTCGTTATAGGATTCTTTTTCCCCATATTTCCCATACTCTCTTTTGTCGTATGTACTATCTCTGATACTTCATATCTCTCATGAGATTCAGAAACTCTTTTATTGATTTCTTTCAGTCTTTGTTTATCCTGTTTGATCTGATACTCCAAAGCTGAAAGATGTTCCACAGTACTTCCTTCTTTTCCTCGAATAAATCCTTCAAAGCCGTGATCGATCATATGCATGAAGAATTCATCCTGAAGAACACTGTAGGACTTTCTGTAGACCGGCTTCCCATTCTTGTTTAGAATTGGATTCCCCTTTTCATCCTTTTTTATTTCTTTTGATTCCCATTTCTTTGAATGACTTATTTGATGGACCACTTCTTTCACAGTACCTATAAGTTTGGGATCCTTGCATCTTTTAGACCACAACACCTCCTTTTCAATAACCGGAAATGCTATCACATGAAGATGGTAGTGATAGATAGGATAACCGAACTTTTCTGTAGCGCCTTTATTCAGTTCATCTGCATGCATTATGGCTGATACGATGTTTTCTTCACCGAATTTAATGCATGCATATCTGTAAGCTTCCTCATAGAAACATTTGGCGAATTCGTATCCTCCGTTTTCTTCAAAATACATTGTATTGATATCGAATATAACCTCATCAAAGATCGTTGCGTCCTCTCTTAGTCCTCTGCGTGATATTTCTCCGTTGGCTTCCTTTTCCTTTAAAATCTGTAAATAAGTCTTTCCACCTGGGTCCCTGAAGTTAACATTATATGATTCCCGTTCCGGGACAACATTGAGATTTGAATAATCTGTATTCTTTCGTTCGTTATGTCTCTCTGAAGCTGCAATCTCCTTAAGCGTATACTGCTGTACCCTTGCGCAGCTCATATTTATCTGTGAAATCGCTTACACCTCCTCGTTCATCAAGATCACGTGCTTCGGGTTACACAAGATTCTTTGAATCTGTGTAACCCACTATGACACTTTCACGGCAAGGCCGTACAAAGATGTCGTGGGCAAGGGCGGTCCCTTGACCCCTACAGCAGATGTCAAAATGGGATATCATTGAACGCCGGATCATCGTCCCAGTTTATCTGTTCCTTGCTATCTTGTATGCTCCAAGCCCATATGAATCCGACTTTTTCTGACATTACACCTGCCGCTTTCTTTGCTTTCCGGATTGTAGTTTTCTTAAAGCCTTCTTCCATCAGAATCCTTTCACACTCCGAAGCCAGGACACTGTCATGTCCCTTCAGAATCTCCTTTATCCTTTCAACGCAGTTATCCACAATTACGCTCGGCCTTCCGGATTTCACTTTCTCAGAATAGAAAGCTTCCTCCGCAGTGATGTCTATCTCATCAAGAAACTCTATACCCATGTGTTTTATTCGAAATAGGATCCCTGATCCCATAGGTGCCAGATTTGATTTTACTTGGACCATTATCCTGTCATTTGGATCCTCCCTGTTCCTTTGCTTTACGACCGCCAGAATACTTCTCGCCACTCCTGCAATATCGATTGAGCCTGATGTCCTATACAAAGGATTGACATCCTTCATCTTGTTCATATGAGCTATGATCACTATCGCGCAACCCGTATCTTTTGCTACTTCAGCTAGGCTGCTGAAGGCAGATCTCATCTCATTTGCTGCATTCAGTGAAAGTGAATCACCGATATATGCGCTTAACGGATCTAGGATAAGAAGCCTTGCTCCGAAGTGCTCTACAGCCTGTCGAATCCTGATATCTGTAAACGTCAGATTCTTCACATCCTCTTTGATAAAAATCAGCCGGCTGAGATCTCCGCCGGCTTCTTTAAATCTCGGAACGACTGTGTCTTCCGGATCATCTTCAGTTGTCTGATAGATCACTATCATAGGTTCCAGTGCCTCATCCTTATCACAGAAAGGCAATGGCTTTCCTTGTGTGAGCAACGCTGATATCGTCAGCATTAGTTTGCTCTTTCCGTCTCCGGGATCTCCCTGCAGAATCGTGAGCTTACCGAAAGGAATGTACGGATACCAAAGCCATCTTACCTCTCTCGGTTTTATCTCACATGCCAGCGCTACTTCCAATGGCACCTCGTTTACTTCTCGATCAAAATTGTATCTTTCTATTGGCAATACTATTATCCCTCCAATCTTTTCGACTTATTACTCAGATTATTGACTTCTTGATCTCTACCGACTTTTCTTTTGTAGTATCTTTCCATCTGTCTCTTGTTCTGACACTCCTTGGAACATATCGTGTTTATCCCACTCTTAGGCCAGAAAGTTTTACCGCAGACAATACAAGTTTTTGCAGCAAATGGATGACCGTCATATCTTGCCCATGGTGTTGGATTATTTTTTTTGTTCCTTTCTTTGTTCCGTTCAGTTGCTGCTATATTCCTGCATTCACCTGAGCAG
>CADCQX010000252.1 GCA_902803695.1 Oscillospiraceae bacterium | reverse complement strand
GAGAGTGAGGAGCCGTCTGAGGAAACAAGTGCTACCGCGGGTCCGAGCGGACACATTTTCGAGAATGGAAAGTGTACTGATTGTGATTTGAAGTGGATAGAATACCTCTACTATGCTATCGGAGATTATACCGGGGATACCGATACCGGTTTACACAGCTATCGAATGGAGGAATGCGATCTTTTCCTGTCGAGCGAAGATAATGTTCTGTATACTTCATATGCTGCCAATGACGGCATAGGGATCACGTACACCCATACACTGGATGCGGATAGCTGGATAACTTTTGATATTTACGATAACGATACCCACGCATATTCAGTTATAATGTTCAATTATCGATATTCAAGGTTCAATGATGAATCTGAACCCGTCCCGAAGTGCAGATTTAATTACTCTATGGAGATCCATATCGATCCGGGTGAGTATGATGAGATCTTCAGTTCGAAGGAGCAGTTTGAAAAGGTATGCCGTTCCGAGACAGATATAGTTCTCTTCATAGAACCATCATTGAAGATTTATAGCGAGGATAATTATCCAATGGGGACCAAAGCCTGGGATGAGATGACTGATGATGAGATAAAGGCACTCTTTGATGAGTACGGCGTCACATATATGTCGAGGGATGAGTTTATCGATCAGGTGTGGGAGGATCATGATAACTACTTTGGAAGTATTGATTATGGTCTGGAGCAGATGAATACATCGCTGGCGGATGACGGAATCAACTGGAAGTAAGTAGAGTAAGATCGTGAATAAGGAGCAGGCTGAGGCTTTGTGAGATGTGTTCCCGGAGGTGGGGATAATGGAGTCAAATAAAAGAACAAGACTTTTTCAAGAGGCTTTGAACGAATACCCGGCGATCTTGCATGTGGACGGAGACAAGAAGATCATCGGATATGCCTTCTTTGTATTGCTTAATATTGCTTATCTGTCTCTCCCGTTCGTCTTCTGCTGGCATGGATACGGATACGATGAGACTATGAGTTTGATCGTTCTTCTGGCTATCTGTTACATACCGAACTTTGCCATCATGTTTTATTGCCTGTGGAACAAACATAATACATTTATGTTTGTTGCGTTCGGGGTTCTTTTTCTGTGGATTATAGTAGGCATGTTTATTAGAGGCGTAGATGCTTATGGAATGGCAATATTTATAGTTGCTATTATCATGTTTGTGTGGGTAGTGCTGGTAACTTTTATCCGGGGAAAGGCAATGGAGTATGCATGCAGGGAGTGTCAGATCGATTCCAGAGCTGAAGCGGAACACTACAAATCAGCATTGTTCGATAACAAGGAGACTGTTGTTAAGGTAAAAGAACCGGAGAATAATGTGGAATTTCTGGATGATGCTCCGAATTGGAATTCCAAAGCGGTATTGAATAAACCAAAGGTGTTCTGCCCAAAGTGCGGATTCGGACTGGTGTCGGGTGAGAACGAATGCCATGTGTGCGGGACGAAGATCGAGGTTGAGGAAGTTACTCAAGTGGATAATGCTGTTCCTGACAAAGCGACGGTCAGCGAATGGACAGAAGGCGGAATTTTATGAGGAAAGACAAGGGGTGTTCCGATGAGAATCCCCTTTCTTCATACCTAACTGTGGTATTATACTGTTGAAAAGAATAATTGATGGTGGAGTTACTGATGAACAACGAACGTTATCTTATTCCGGTATTACTGGATCAGCGTTTGCACAAGATAAATTCAGGTATCTATTATTACCTGCAGATCGAGTTTGCTTACAATTCCAACCATATTGAGGGCAGCAGGCTCAGCAAAGATCAGACGCGAACTTTGTTTGAAACAAAAACAGTGGGTGGAGATCCTGTTCCTGTTGATGATGTTACAGAGACTGCTAATCATTTCAGATGCTTTGATCATGTAATCGATACTTATAAGGAACCGATGACTGAAGAATACATTAAGAATATTCACCGGATCCTTAAGACGAATACATTCAGTAGTCAATCGGACGAGGCCGTTGTTGGAGACTATAAAAGATTTGATAATATGGTCGGAGATATTATGACAACGTCAGTCGAGAATGTTCAGATGGAAATGGCCGAGTTGCTCGACAACTACGAAAAGCATAACCATGTTGATCTGGATGAGATCGTCAGTTTCCATGCTTCATTTGAGAAGATTCATCCGTTCTATGATGGTAACGGAAGAGTCGGAAGACTGATCATGTTTAAGGAATGCATGAGAAACGGCATTGTTCCTTTTATCATAAATGATAAAGAAAGAGTATTCTATTCCAAAGGGCTGTCTGAATGGCAGACCCTTGATAAGAAAGACAGACTGATCGGTGTCTGTTCTCTTATGCAGGATGATATGATCGCAGTCTTTGATCATTTTAAGATCAGGCACGACGGAGACAGATTTGATCCTGAGTAGTGAATATTGAACAAAAAAGGAGGCCTCAACTTAGCGTTGAGGCCTCCAATCGTAATAGAGGAATAGTTCGATCAAGCGTAAGGGATGATCCTTGCATCTTCACACTTTCCGATGAATTCAGCACTTCTTGTGAAACCGTAAACAACGGACTCTCTTGATGTGCCTGTGGAGAGAAGATCGATCCAATATGCTGCTCCTTCAGGATCGGACTGACGGTCCATGAATGTCAGGTAGAGACGGTTAACGAATTCTTCGTTGGAGAGGTTGTAGGAAACCATCTCTTCTGAGAGGAAGAATGCTACACCTACTGACTCACCTGTCATATTGTAATTAGCGAGACCCTGTGCCCAGTACTCTCTACCCTCGCTGTCATAGTCTCTGCCGAGAGCAGTTGTATACATACGCTCTACGAAAGCATAAGTAGCGTCAGTAGGCTGGATAGGATCGTTAGCCTTTATGTCGCCGCCGGAACGGATGCCGTAAGATGCACATGTGTCGGCCCACTCCTGAGAGAAGATAAATCCGTTCGCGACGGCGGTTCTGTCCATCGTGTGTGATGACAACTGACCGAGCCAGAATGCCATGCCTGCGTCATCAGGTTCACGATTGAAGAATGTTTTATAAAGGATAGTGAGGAACTGCTCGTCTGATGTTCCTCTGCTCTCGAACTCTGCACTGAAGATGAAGCCCTGTGCAACTTCTGCACCTGTGCTCCTGAAGTTGAAGAGTTCACCGGACCAGAACTTGAGACCTTCCTGCTCAGGCTCACGGTCGAGTACATAGATGTAAAGACGTCTTACGAAGTTCAGGATCTGATCGTTTGCTACGATCTCCTTGTTTGGCTTCTGGATAGTCATAGCGTAACCGAAGTCATCCTCGCCGCGGACTGCGAGAATGTAGCTGCCGGCTTCGAGTGTTTTCGAGATGTTCGGAGAGACTTTTCTACGGTAT
>CADCQX010000251.1 GCA_902803695.1 Oscillospiraceae bacterium | reverse complement strand
TGTGGCGTCAGTTATGTAGATAGGGGTGGGATGACATACGGTTACAGTAACGGAGCAGAAAGTCTCAGATTATATGATATGTTCTTCTCCATAGATTTTGACGAACCTGAACCGAAAGAAGCAACTGTGTATTATCGTCAAAAGAACGGAGTCAAACAATTTCATGGAGAATACGAGCAGCGCTTAGGTCCAGAATACATTGATAACTACATAATCGTAAAGAGTCATGATCCTCTAGCACGCAAACTGATGCAGCTGGAGATCCGTAAGGCAATCCTGACTAAGGGAAAACTCCCTGTATTCAGAGGTGCAGGCAAACTCTGCCATGTGATACTCCTTCAGTCCATCGAGACTCCGGTCTTCGCTGTGGGGATGATGCTGGTGACAAGGAAACGAAGTGAGACAATGAAAGACAGGTGAATTAGAGATCAGAGAAAAAACATCTCGGCAAAAATGACAATGCTATGTTGTTTTTGCCGAATGATGAAAGTATAATATATGCAGATAAATCTCGTTGAGGTGGTTTGTTATGTATTATAAGAGGCAACTTGAAGACGTGGTAAAGAAGGCGGCTAAGGAATATGCTGCCATTACACTTTACGGGGCCAGACAAACAGGTAAATCCACTATGGTGAGAAACATATTTCCTCAGATGGAATATGTGACCTTGGATAATGCAAAGGAAATGGATCTTGCAAAACGAGATCCGGAGCTGTTTCTTGATGCTCATGTGTGCCCATTGATCATTGACGAGATCCAGAAGGTGCCTGAACTTTTCGAGACAATAAAGATCAGAATAGATAATGCAAAGCTTCATAATCTGAGAGCGAACAAAAAGGGTGAAGTAATGTATATCCTTACCGGTTCCAATCAGCATCAGATCAAAGAAAAAGCTACTGAATCCTTGGCAGGCAGAACCGCGATAATAGAGGTAAACTCTTTGTCGTTCTGCGAAAAGATGAAGAAAAAAGGTTCGGCGTTTATTCCGGATGTTGATACTCTGAGTAAGAAGAAAGGTTATATACCGAAGAATAGGTATGAAATCTTTGAGGAGATATTCAGAGGTGGCATGCCGGAATATTACATTAATAAAATGGATAGGACCATGTTCTTTGAGAGTTACATATCCACATATCTTGAGAAGGACGTAAGTAAACTTATAAATGTAGATAAAATAACAGATTTCCGTAGATTTCTGACCATTACGGCACTTCGTACAGGTCAGCAGATCGATTATACCGATATAGGCAGAAATGTGGGAATTGATTCTCGCACGGCAAAGAGTTGGATGGCTATCCTCGAATCTTCAGGAATCATTACTATATTACAACCTTATGCCTCTAATCTTGCAAAAAGGATTGTTAAGACGCCCAAACTGTATTATATGGATACAGGACTTTGTGCGTACCTGTGTGGCTGGTCTGATTCCAAAATCCTGGAAGCTTCATCAATGTCCGGAGAGTTCTTTGAAACATATGTAGTAAGTGAAATGATCAAGAGCTTAAAGAACGCCGGAATGAGAGTTGAATACACACTCTACTATTACCGAGACAGGGATCAGAAAGAAGTGGATATCCTATATATTAAAGATCAGACTATTTGTCCTATAGAGGTGAAGAAAGGTATTGGCAATGAGAAGGCTGACAAGAATTTCAGTATCCTTCAGCAGTATAAGATGCCAATAGGAAAAGGACTTGTTATAGATACATCAGAAAGATTAATGCCCTTAAACAAGGATGTGTATTTTTGCCCGGTGGGGCTGATCGGATTATAATCCGGTCTTCGCTATTGGGATGATGCCGGTTACAAGGAAACGTCCGTCCTGAAACTGTAAAACAAAATTGTTATCCAGTCTGAGCCTTGATATAATCGAGCTGTACGAAATCCCGTTTCAGAGATAGGAAAGGATCAGAAATGAAAAAGATTGTTGCTCTGTTTGTAAGTGTTTTTGTTCTCTCGACTAGCCTTATGTGTGGCTGTGAGAAGAAAGATGACTCCAATAGAAAGAGGAAAGATAAAGATAGGGATGACGAGACGGAAGAAGTAGAAACTGAAGAGGAAGAGGAAGAAGAGGAAGAAGAAACGAAGGAAACGGCTGCTACGGAAAAATCCGAGGGTGGTGAGGGAACTGTCCCTGAGAGTGAGGAGCCGTCTGAGGAAACAAGTGCTACCGCGGGTCCGAGCGGACACATTTTCGAGAATGGAAAGTGTACTGATTGTGAT
>CADCQX010000250.1 GCA_902803695.1 Oscillospiraceae bacterium | reverse complement strand
GCTGAGGTTAAAGCAGAGAAGACCAGAGCTACCAGAGATCTTCTTAAGTCCGAAGGTGTCAGATTTGATTCTGATGCATATTCGATCATCGGAGCAGTAGCAATGCTTGTTGATGATAAGGATAAGAAGAGGATCGCTAAGGAGATCAAGAATACAAGCGATGAGATCAAGTCGATCCGCGGAATGGGTCCGGTTGGAACAGGCAAGAGGATCAGAAACCTCGTTGCGACAGCACTTGTTCTTGAGGCTTATGCAAACGGTTCTTCCAATGCATCGGCTTTGGCTGTCAATGCTATCATAACAGCTATCCTTATTGCTGAGGCAGCAGCAGTTGCTGCAGCTTCCGCAGCTGCAACTTCAGCAGCAGCATCATCCTAAAGCGCTAATCTGATCTTAATAAGTGATCAGTCTTATGGACGCAGGATCATATGGTCCTGCGTCCTATTTATTTTGTTAGCCTTTGATTTTAACCATTATTGGCGTATTCTTTATTTCGTAAATAAAAATCTTGGAGTGTGTTATGAGCGAAGAAAGAATCAAGATAGAGACTCAGGCTGAAAAGCGTGAGAAGACTATAGTAAGGACCAGTATAATCGGCATAGTAACAAACGTATTATTAGTTGCTTTTAAGATGTTCGTAGGATTACTGTCGAACTCAATTGCGATCATATTGGATGCGGTTAAGAACTTGTCGGATGCTTTATCGTCATTGGTAACTATTATAGGTGCCAAGCTCGGATCGAAGGCCCCGGATAGAAAACATCCGCTGGGTTACGGAAGGATAGAATATTTAAGTACTCTTATAGTTGCAGCGCTTGTACTTTATGCAGGTCTTACATCTTTGGTGGAATCTGTTAAAAAGATCATCCATCCTGAAGAAGCAAGCTACACGGCTGTTTCTTTGGTAATCATATCGGTTGCGATCGTTGTTAAACTGGTACTCGGATTATATGTTAAGAAGCAGGGAAAGAAGGTCAATTCCGGTGCGTTGGTTGCATCGGGTTCGGATGCTCTTTTTGATTCGATCATCTCTTTGTCTGTATTGATCTCGGCTATTATCTATCTTGTTTTCGGTCTTTCATTGGAAGCTTATGTCGGTGTGTTGATCTCTGTCATGATCATAAAGGCCGGACTTGAGATGCTCATGGAAACCATAAATGATCTTATAGGTAAACGTGATGATGCTGAGACGATAAAGAAGATCAAGGCTATTATCTGCGAGGAAGAGAAAGTAATGGGAGCCTATGATCTTGTTCTTTATAACTACGGTCCTAACAAGAACTACGGATCGGTACATATAGAACTTCCTGATAACATGTGTATCAATGAGGTCGATCAGATTGCCAGAAGGATCGAGAAAAATGTTTACACGAAGAGCGGAGTCACATTAACAGGTATCGGTGTATATTCATACAATACATCAGATGATGAAGCGGCTAAGATGCGTGATGCTATCCGTGAGAAGATCCTGGCTCATGACTGGGCACTTCAAACTCACGGATTCTATGCTGATACGGAAAACAAGATCGCCAGGTTTGATGTTGTGATCACATTTAATATTCATCGTAAAAAAGCATTGGAGATCCTCTATAAAGATGCTGAAGAGCTTTATCCTGACTATAGTTTTACTATCCTTCCTGATGCTGACCTTTCGGATATCGGCTGATTTTTTGGTATTATCTAATATATAGAAAAAGCGGGAAGGGTATGTAAATGAGAATTGTATTCGTAAGACACGGAGAACCTGATTATGTTAATGATTGCCTGACAGAAAACGGAGTATCCCAGGCAATCTCTACCGGAAAGAAACTTAAAGGAGAAACCATAAAGGCAGTATATTCCTCTCCTCTTGGAAGAGCCAAGGAAACTGCATCGTATACAGCCGTTGAACAGGGTGTTGATGTAAAGGTTTTGGATTTCCTTCATGAGATCAACTGGGGAAGTAAGAATGGTGAAGAACTTGAGTTTGATGGCCATCCGTGGACTTTGGCATATAGACTTCTGGCTGAACATCCGGAATATATTGGAAACGAAAAGTGGATGGAGCATCCATACTTTAAGAATAATATCTGTATGGACTACTATGATAAGATCACGGGTCCTTTTGATGAACTGTTGAAACAGTACGGGTTGGTGCGTGAAGGTAAGTTATACAGATTAAGTGAACAATGTGATGATACTATCGCGGTGGTCTTTCATGGCGGTACAGGAGCGATCATACTGGCACATCTGTTTAATCAGCCTTTGCCTTACATCTTAACCGCGATGCCGTTTGGTGTTTGTTCGGTAACTGTTGTCAATATGTCTGCCGAAAACGGTGATGTTATTATGCCTCGCTTTGAATGTTTTAACGACATGAGTCATCTCGGACAGGTTAGAAAAGAAGGATTGAAATTTGATAAGTAATTGAACAGTGGATAACGGAAGGAGATACATTTATGTCAACTGTAAGGGATAGAAACGTACTGGATCTGGTATGTGTCGAAGGAGACAAATATGTCTTGATCATTATCGATGATATCGAGTGGGATTTTGCAACGAGAGTTTCTCATGCCAGGATGCTTCAGGAAAAGATCAACGATTATTCGGGTTATATCTTAAGCGGACAGGCAGAAGAGGCGCGTCCGGGATTAAGATGTGTGATAAGGATTTTGGCACAGTATTCCTATAGTCAATATTGCATCGATTTTCTGAACAGATTTAAGGATTACATAAAGAATAACGGAGACTTCTGCGATCTGGAATGGACTCATTCGGAGGGTGAGACCGGATTCGAAGACGGGTTCAGTGATGAGTATGTTTTCGATCCGGAAAAGATATATCCGAGACTTCGTAAGAATTGGGCCAAGAACCCTGCGGAAGAGGTCAGTCTCATGGCGATGAATGAAGAGGAGAAATATCCTGATATGCCGATGATGAGAGTGATGGACAGTTTTATCATTTGTCTGGTCATAGATGCGGGGAGTGTATATTCTTATCTGGCATATGACAAGATCCCCGAGGGGACTGATACCAGAAAACTGTATGACAAGGCTTTCGAGAATCTGAATAGAGATGTTCAGTACAGATATGAGGAGTGTGAGAAAGAAAAGGGAATATTCGGTATTCTGTGCGGAGGTAATTTCGAAGCTGAGTCTTTATGTTATGACGGGATGTGGAAAGAACTGGCGGACAAATTCGGAGACGATCTTATGATCGTTGCGCCGACTAAGGATATGGTCCTTTTCACCAAAGCGAGCGATAAGAAACTTTGCAAGAACCTCATGAAGATGGGCACGAGGATCTTCGAAGATAACAGAAAGAATACTCCTTTCCTACTGTTCTGTAAGGATGTCTTCATTTTTTCTCGAAAAGACGGACAGCTTCATATACATAATAAACTGTCGATATAGTGTAAATTTGCACATTGGTGGTAAAATGGCTCTGTGCTGTTATAAATAACAAAAAATGGAAAAGGGCAGAGCATAATGAAAAACAGAGTTTTATCTAAGATCGTTACAGGATTACTATGTCTATCCGTTCTAGTGGGAATAGGAGGCTGTACAAAACCGAAGTCGCCGACAAAAGAGGACGTTGTAGCCAAGGTCAAGGAAATGATCCCTGAGGAAATCGAGCTTGTAAGTCAGGAAGGTGATAAGTACACCTTCAGATCAACTGTAAGGGATATTACTTTCGAAGTTGAACCAAATGCCGATACCGTGAATATCGACGGATCTAATTTCGGATACACAGGCAAGTTTAATTATCACAACACATATAAAGAATCGGTTTACGGATTCTACAGGGAAAGAGTTGAGCAACTGATCGCTGATCACGGTTTTGAAGTAAGCGCACAGTCTGATCCTGATATGGTCTGCATAGATTCATTTACGATCGCAGCCTATAACTGGTTGAGCGAGGATGAGATCGACAATATAAATGAATTCTGCAAGGATCTCCGCGAACTGACTAAAGAAGAAGCACAGTATCACGAAGACCCTTACGAATTCACATTTGAAGTTGAGTTCCTCTGGATCGATGTCTGGGGCGGTAAAGCATCATATATCCGTACAGTCGGAAACTATAATTATTCCAATAAGATCGGACCTGACACCACCGACGAAGAGATCGATGTCAGAAATCTTCCAATGAGTAATAACACGTTAAGTAATGTTATCCCTCCCGTTTATAACGGAGTCCTGATCGAGATCTTGGGCGAAGCGGAAGATCTGATCGAGAAAGAGGGTTAATCCTTTTAAGGTTTTCTCTTTCTTACACCAAATACAGCAAGTGCAGCGGATGATGCTATAAGGACTACGGCAAAGGCTGACGTGTTTGACGGAGCTTCACCTGTTGATGTCGTCTTCTTATCGGATGTCGAAGTTGAAGACTTATTCGTAGCAGGTGTAGCGACCGGAGTTGCAGTCGGTGTAGTGGTCGGCGTTACGCTCGGCTTGCTGTCATTGTTATCGGACGATCCTCCTCCGGATGAACCATCCGGTGTTGCTTCGGTAGGTGTAGCTGACGGAGTCGGCGTAGGTGTATCTGTCGGTTCAGGTGTCGGAGTTGCCTTAACGTTTCCATAGTACAGATCGTAGCTGATCTTACCTGAATCGATCACTGTCAGAGTGTATGCGGTTCCGTCGTAAGTGACTGAAGAAGGATAAGTAGCACCGGAAGTAGAGAAGACATAGAACTGAGGATCTTTATTTGTATCATATCCTTCAGGAGCTATAGTCTCGGTAAGCATATAAACAGTTCCTCTGGAGATGTTTTTAAACGTAACATATCCGTTTGAATCTGATGATGCTTCCTTGTCGCTGACTGAAGTAACTTCTCCGGATGATTTCAGATTCATTGAAGTGAGTGTAAACGTCGCACCCGAAAGTGTATCAGCTATATCTCCGTCAACATGCTTGATGATATTCAGTACGCAAAGATTCGGATCTGATGAGGATGAACCGGCGCTGGCATAAACGTCGCACTTCAGGATGCTTCCGCCGTTACCGAGTTCAGAGCCGTTAGCTGTCAGATAGGCTGTGTTGCCGCTGTTATTCTCGTCGAGCTTGCTTCCCGGAACGAGATTGACCGCTGCTTTGTATTCGATGACATAAGCTTTCTCATCTACCAATGTAAAAGTCATGGTCCTGGATCCGACATCATATTTGAACTCGGAATCGGTTGCGGGACTTCCGTTTATAGTGACTGATGAAGTCAGAAGGTCATAAGACGAACTCATTTCATCAGTCAATGTAAGTTCATCAATACCGTCGACCAGATCAAGGGAAGCAGGATTGATCACTATCTTATAATCTACATACGGAGCCGTTGCTTCCGTATAGTATGCATCTTTGGTTACAGGCGCCGGTTTGGTGTAGTTAACATCTGCACCGGTCCAGATCGGATCATCCGTATTATCGTAATACATATATACGTAGTTGTAGTAATGGTCTGTTGTGCTTTCCTGTTTTTCGACCTTAGTCTGGAATGTGATAACGGCTTCATTTCCGTCGGTCTTCAGATAATCCAGGAGCGAACTGTCAAAGTCAAATCTGACCTCGTCGGATGCTGTCGTTGTCTTGTTTATGCTTATGGCATCAGTCATGTCAGTGCCGCCGCAGGTAACCTTGACTGAAGACTCGACAAGGGAATTGTTCTTCGGCAGTTTCTCTATCATGTATGCTGAAGTATATGAGTATGCGCTGATATCATAGATGACGACTCTCCATCCGAGAAGACCCTCTTTATGATTGTTATCATCAAGAGACTCCCATTTTCCTATGACGGCTTTGAGTGTTCTGATATCAGCCCATGCAGTCATTCCTGAGAATTGTTCACTCGATACGGTTACTCTGTTAGGTACATTTCCTCCGTATGAGTATGGATACAGCCAATCATACTGGGATACATAAGCTTTCGCATCATCCCAGTTGTACATATCATCGATGACTTTGACTTTATATCTGACGATTATCATCTCGTTATCACCCATAGAATTGATGGTTGCCTTGATCTCACGGTTGGCGGTTGAAGGTGCCTCAGTATTATCCGTATAACGTGTGTTTTCGAGAGGGGTTCCATCAGGATATAAGAATACAGGTGACTCATAAAGATACATTCCCGGCCACATCATATCTTCGATCTTTACGTTGGTATTGGCGCCCTTTGAGAGGATCGTGATATCGCAGAAGTAATCATGATCTTCTAATGAACCGTTATCTTCATTAAATTCCTTGTAAACCTCTATAGTGGAACTGTTGGCAGGAGGGATCATGTGGAAGGTGACATCGATTCCGACAGGGAAAGTAACATGGATATCTTTCTTTTTAAGTCCGCCGTCTCCGTCATCGTTTATCCTTCCTTCGAACTTGAGGGAACCGACACGGTTGGTGTTATCTCCGCAGAAACCGTCGTCCGTGTAGATTATGGTAATTGTATTTCCTTCGATCTTATAAGTTCCCAGATCATCCAGAGTACCGGATGAGTTAGTGAACGTTATCTTGTCCGGCAGCGTGTAGATGTACTCGTCGTTCTTTACGATAGGTGTACCGTCTGCGATCGTCCACGACATCTTAAATTTGAGAACATCACCATATGCTACTTCCGTATCAGGGTTTGCCTTAAGGTCTATTGTTCCGTTAAGTATCTCCGAAATAGAGACATTGGCATAGTCAGTGAAGGTATGAGTATCCGCTCTTACCGTGTTGGCAGTAAGACTTCCTCCAAGGTACACGATCAGGAATACTGAAACTAATAACAATACTGATCTCTTGATCTTATTCATTGTCATCCCCCCTTAAGAAAAATACTTATCTACTTTAGATTGTATTGTTAGTCTTAGAACAATCCTTTAAGACGGGGGTGCCCGTATGCAAACAATATGTTAACAAAACGCAACTTTTTTTGACGCGTTTTTTCGAAAAAACGAACAAATCGAATAATAATATTAATAATGTGGTAAAGTATTTAAGTATTTTTTTTTGGGAGAATGAACATGGAAAAGAAGGATCTTGAGGGTGAGTTGGAGCGCCGTATCGATGAAGTTTCCAACAACAGCGATATCCCGAGAATGGGTAAAAAAGATTTCATAATCGCTGCCATTTTTGCTCTGGTCTGCCTGGCCGGAGTTATCTTGGGAGGTATCTTTCTATGAGTAAGAAAAGTAATACCACCGAGAAACAGATTGAAAAGGAAGCGTTGTTCGGAACGTTGCCGGTCCTTAAGAAGGAACGTAAATACGGCTTTATCGATGCGCTTTTGGTACTTTCCGGATATTGTATAGCCACCTGGAGTTACACACAGGGATCTTATCTGGCAACACTTGTAGGATTTAAACAGCTTTTGATCGGAGCTTTTCTTGCAGCTCTTTTTATGCTCCTGGTTTACCAGCTTCCGGTTATCCTTTCCGTCAGATACGGAATCGATATATGGATCTGGCTTAGAAGTGTTTTCGGAAGAAAAGGCGTAAATGTACTGACCATAGCTATCATCATAGTTAACTTCCCATGGTATGCCGTTTGCTGCGAATTATTCGCAGACTCGATGGAGAACCTGCTGGCGCTGTTCGGCGTGAGCCTGTTCCCGGGCGGACATCTTTTATTGAGTCTGTCCTGTGTAGTTCTTGGTACTATCATCGCTTACAGGGGTATCGGAAGTATTACATGGACTACGAGGATCCTTGTTCCGCTTTTGCTTCTTGTAGGTGTAGTTGTTGTTATCGTCGGTTTCTCATCTGCTTCGATAAGCGACATCATGAACTATGTGCCTCAGGTCGAAGAAGGCACGGATATGACGATAAATTATGTCTTGTCGATAGAAGCGAACTTCGCGTTTGTTATAACGCTCGTTGGCGGTATGGCTGAGATCCCGAGACTCAGTAAGAGTGAGAAGGGCGGATACTACGCTGGTGTTTTCGGACAGGGTATTGCAGGTTCTTTCTTTGTAGTTGTCGGTGCTGTCATGGCGATCGCAATGCAGAAGGTAACAGGCACGATGTCTGATGACCCGACTCTCATGATGGCAACTCTCGCTACTCCTATATTGGGACTTTCATCACTTCTCCTCGTTGCTTTTGCTAACGTGGGAACACAGGCCGTTGGTTCATATATCTACGGAGTTATGCTTAAGACTACATTCCCCAAGACATCATATAGGATCCTGATCCTCGTCCTTGGAGCATATGTCGGTATCCTTTGTGTATGGGGAAAGATCATTGAGTACTTCGGCAGCTTCCTGACGATCGGTGCTCTTGTATATGCTCCTCTGGCTGCATTGCTGTTCGTCGATTTCTTCCTTATCCGTAAGATGAAGATCGACCTTAAGAGTGCATTTAACCTTAAGGGTCATACGAGTTATGAATATACGAAGGGATTCAATATCGTTGGTGCGATCTGCTTCGTTCTCGGATTCGGTTTTTCTCTTCTTATCTATGATCCGATCAAATCAGTCATTCACATCAAATGGCTTTTCATGCTTACACCTACAGGAGCATCATTCCTGTTCACGGGAATCCTCTATTATCTCCTGAACCAGATCCCGGGCATAAGAAGATATATGAGAAAGGATACGTCCGTTGCTTATGATTCCAAGCCGTTTGACAGATATAAGGTTCCGCCTAGACAGAATCTTTTTCTGACACCTATCATCTGGCTTCTTTGTAAGCTCAGCCTTAAGCCATACGGACTTAAGATCGACAAGGTAAATATGGAGGGCATCAAGCCTCCGTTCCTCGTTCTCGGATCACATCATTCTTTCTATGATTTCTATGTAAGTCCTCTGGCGCTTAAACCTTACAGGGCTAATTACATATCCGAGCTCGAAGGCTTCGAGTATTACGGTGAATGGATCTACAGACAGGTGGGCTGTCTCGGAACAAGAAAGTTTATAAACGACAGAGCTCTTCTCGTTAACATCAAAAAGGTTATCGAGAGAGGCGATATCATGGTCATCTATCCTGAGGCAAGATACGCAAATGTCGGAACAAATTCCAAGCTCGATATGTCAGTTGCAAAACTTGCAAAGCATCTTAAGGTTCCGGTGGTCGTCCTTAACATGAAGGGTAATTATCTCCTGTCGCCTATATGGAATCTTAAGCCTCGAAAAGGTGCGAGACTTCATGCTACTTTGGAGTGTGTCCTCACGGCAGAAGATACACAGAAAAAAGACCTTAACGAAGTCTATGACATCCTCTCGAAAAAGCTCACTTATGATGAATATCAGTACCAGAGAGAAAGCGGCATCATAATCGATGATGATTTCAGGGCGGAAGGTCTGGAGAAGCCTTTGTACAGATGTATGTGCTGTAAGAAAGAGTTTTCGATGAAGACAGAAGGCGCTACCATCAAGTGTACAAACTGCGGTGCGACATTTGAGATGGATACTCACGGAACGCTTATCCGTAAGGACAAGGAAGGTTCCGTCTATGTTCCGGACTGGTATGAATGGGAGAGAAAAGAGCTCGAAGGCGAGATCGACGATGGCAAGTATTCTCTCGACACAAAAGTCAGGGTTGAGGCGCTCCCGAATGCGGTCAACTTCATCAACTGTGGTGAGGGTCATCTGGTACACAACATGAACGGTTTTGATCTTACTTATAAAGATCACAGATCACATGAGATGATCACTTTGCATTTCAATCCTGCATCAACAAAATCTATCCATACCGAGTATAACTACAGAGATAAGTTCGGTGAGTGCGTGACATTATCCACTCTTGATGATACACTGTTCCTCTATCCGATAGAAGAAGGATTCAGTGCTACCAAGATCCAGTTCGCAACTGAGTATCTGGCAGAGAAAGCAGCAAAGAAATGAGGTAATGCATGACAACTATTTACTTTGTACGTCACGGTGAGATGGATAATTCCATGGCCGGAAAACTGTTCTATCAGGAATTTGCTCAGAACCTGATGACTTTGACCGAAAAGGGCATCGGACAGATCCATGAAACAGCCAAAGATCCGAGGCTTAAGGATGCGCAGATCATAATATCATCACCATTCGGAAGAGCGCTTCATTCAGCAGCGATCCTGTCGAAAGAACTGGGATTGGAGATCAAGGTCGAAACCGGAGTTCACGAGTGGCTGCCGAATGTTGAGACGTACAGATGGGTGGGCCAGGAAGCAGCGACAAATGCATATACTGAACTGGTCGAGAATAAAGGTGTGCATCCCGAAGGCAAGAAATGCACTTGGGAATCAACTGAGATGATGAAGACCCGTGTTAAGAAAGTCCTGGAGAATTATCTGGACTATGATAAGGTCATAGTTGTCTGCCACGGAACGCTGATGCAGTTCATTCTTGATTCGCATCACGCGGCTAACGGCGAGATAATGGAGACCACCTGGGAAGAGTTCATAAAGTGATAAATAAATAACCCTGAAGATCAGTTTGAACTTCAGGGTTATTGTTTTCGAGAAAAATGTCGATCAAAGGATCTCGTAAAAACCGAGCATTCCGTAAAGAAGATCATATACACCGTTTACGTAATCATCATTGCTGATGGTCAATGAAGGACCGCCTTCGATCTTAAGTTCGTTTTCTCTGCTGATAAATGCATCAAGGAAAAGGTCGAAGAACTTAGGATCTGAAAACGCTTTTTCCGTATCACCGTCGTAAGATGCAGCTGCATCGGCTACTGCATTGTTGATGACTTCCGGCAGGTTGTTCGGAGCAGTGTAGGAAGCAACGGTCTCATTTGTGTTTGAAGCCAGGTCACAGGATGTCTTGCCATAGATGTAGTCCATAATGCTGTTTACCTTGGT
The DNA here is from genome assembly GCA_902803695.1 of Oscillospiraceae bacterium. Classification (GTDB taxonomy): domain Bacteria; phylum Bacillota; class Clostridia; order Saccharofermentanales; family Saccharofermentanaceae; genus Saccharofermentans. Next base: position 2,734 of record CADCQX010000250.1, on the reverse strand, counting down.
AAGTTCTGCTTCTGTCGGATCAGGGATATCAAAACCTGATGAGTGAATGAAATCTCCTGCAACAAGTTTTCTCAATTTAACGACTGTCTCATCTGCTTTGATACTCGGATCCATATCCTTAGCAAGAGAAACATCATCCTTCATTGTTGCATTGAGGAGCGCGGTGACAGCTTCTTCGCCTTCGAGATAGGAATCTCCGACATTGGAATCCTCCGTCTTATCAACTGAGGAAGTATTAGATTCCTGACTATTGGAACTCGTATCTTTTTTGTTGCATCCTGCGAAAATGCCGCACGCTACTGAAACTGCCATAACAGCAGCAAATAGTTTAATACATTTCATATAAATACCTTCCTGATTAAGTTTTCCAAAATCGATTGTAGAATAACAAATATAAAAAAACAATAAGCATTATGATATGTATTGCAAATGTTATAATGTCTAAAGAGAGGATTTCAGATATGGTGCCAAGAGAAATAATTGATATAACACAGGAATTATTCAGTTGTAAAGTATATCCGGGCGATCCGTCACCGGTCAGGACTACGGTTCTGAGCACGGCTAACGGGGATGTCTGTAATCTCACTTCGTTTCAGATGTGTGCTCATAACGGAACTCATATAGATGCTCCGTTCCATTTTCTGGGTGACGGTAAAACTGTTGATCAGATGGGCCTTGCTCCATTTGTCGGTGATTGCTATGTCTCCCGATTTGAAGGCGATCTGAAGGGTCCGGATGCTCAAGCGATCCTTAAGAAAGCTTCGGATGCCGGTGCTGATAAACGTATTCTCATTGCAGGAAATATGACAGTTACTGCGGAAGCGGCAAAGGTCTTTGCAGACGCCGAGATCATCCTTATCGGTAATGAGAGTCAGACAGTCGGACCTATAGATACTCCTATGGAAGTTCACCTTATATTGCTCGAAAAAGAGATTACGCTTCTCGAAGGGATCGTTCTCACAGATGTTGAGGAAGGGAAGTACTTCCTCAGTTGTGCGCCTCTTAATCTCGGAGGCTGCGACGGAGCACCATGCAGAGCCTATCTCATAAAAGAATAACTACAGAGGTTAATATGGATTTTGAAAGGTTTGTCGAAGATATAAAGACGAATAATTGGAATGTCTTCGGCGTTGAAGTTTACGAGAAGGGGAAACTTACCCATAGCTACGGAGATACAACCGAGAATCTTCATTTTATCTATTCGGCTACCAAGACCGTTGTCTCAATAGCTGTCGGAATCCTTTATGACGAGGGAAAGATCGATCTGAAAAGATCTATCCTGGATTATCTTCCGAAAAAGAATGTTGAGAAGATGTCTGAGGAACAGAAGAGGTCTTTTTCGCTCATTACGGTAGAAAGACTTCTTACCATGTCCGTAGAGGACCTTCCTTTTGTGGCTGAAGGTGATAGTTTTATCGACTATGCTCTCTCGTGTAAGCTATCAGATCCATCCAAAAGAGGTTTCAACTACAGTAATATCAATACTTATCTGGTCGGTGTGGCTCTAAGTGAGATCATCGGCGGCGACCTCGGGCTTTTTATCGAGAACAGGATATTCAAGCCTCTCGGTATTGACCGATATGAGTATGGCAGGTGCCCTGAAGGTTATTTCTACGGTGCATCGAGAATGAGCCTTACCGTAAACGGACTTAGCAGGATCGGACTTCTTTTATATAACAACGGTGTTTATAACGGACTAAGGATCATATCAGAAGAGTATGTGAAACTGGCAACATCAATCCAGCAGATGAACCGTGAGGGCGGTTACGGATACTTTATTTGGAAGTACAAAGACGGTTTCAGTATTAACGGCAAGCTCAAGCAGAAGTGCTATGTGCTCCCTGAAAGAGGAATAGTTATAACGTATCTGAGCAATATAGAAGATGAATCCTGCACATTGAAAGAAAGTATGGAGAAGTGGTTGCTCGGAGAGTGACCTGAATAAAAGGAGATATTTGATGAGTAAGATACTGGTAACCGGCGGAACAGTTTTTGTAAGTAAATTCGTAGCCGGATATTTCGTTGATAAAAAGCATGAGGTATATGTATTAAACCGAAATACAAGACCTCAGATAAACGGTGTTCATCTTATCGAAAGTGACCGTCATGATCCGGAGCTCGATCTCAAGAAATATGATTTTGATGTTGTACTTGATATAACATCATATAGCGGTCAGGATATAAAAGATCTGGTAAGTAAGATCGGTAAAGTAGATACTTATATCTTTGTAAGTTCAAGTGCTGTTTACCCTGAGACTTTGGAGCAGCCTTTCAGGGAGGATGCCGAACTTGGACCTAACAGATTCTGGGGCAGATACGGAACTGATAAGATCGATGCAGAGAGAGCTCTTTTAAATATGCAACCTGATGCATATATTCTCCGTCCTCCTTATCTGTACGGCCCCGGAAACAATGTCTATAGGGAAGCTTTTGTTTTCGATTGTGCGGATCAGGATAGAAAGTTCTACCTTCCGAGAGAAGGTGAAATGAAGCTTCAGTTCTTCCACGTAAGAGACCTTTGTAAGATCATGGAAAAGATCATTAAAGATCATCCGGCAGAGCATATCTTTAATGTTGGAAACCGTGAATCTGTTTCGATAAAGGAGTGGGTGGATCTGTGCTATAAATGTGCAGGAAGAATTCCTTTGTATGTGAATGTTTTCGAAAATATAGAACAAAGACAATACTTCAGTTTCTATGATTATGAGTATGCACTTGATGTAGAAAAGCAATC
>CADCQX010000249.1 GCA_902803695.1 Oscillospiraceae bacterium | reverse complement strand
CAGGGGTGAGATAGTTGATGATGGGACGATACTTAAGGCTTCAGGATGGACATCTGATGAGTATGATACAGCCGGCCTTGAGCGTCTGAAAGAAGCATACAGAGGTGCATCTGAGATCGCATATTACATGAATGGTGATGTCCTGGATTATCAGATGCTGGAAGACAGTTTCAAGGAAAAGAAGATATTCTTAAACGGTGAGGGAGAACTTACTGTCCTTCTGAAGAGTTCCATTCCTTCGGAGGGTGTTACATTTGATATCTGTTTCCCGTTGGAAAAAGCGATCGACGAAAGCTGTGTCATTCCGACTGCTGCTTATACCTTTAACAGATCTCTGGATCTTTTTGAGGCCGCAGAGATGTTTGAACTGGATTATAGGATCGATAAAGGAACTCCGGTAACTATCGATCAGATAGATCTAACTGATGCATCTATGGGGGATAGTTTCGGTATCGAGCATGGTGTTATCAATCTCACATATGATCCGGATAATAATCAGGTTAGAGTCGTGACATGCGATCCTCATACCGAGATAATGAGGTACGAAGTCTATAAAGACGGTAATCTATGCTCTGAAGGTGAAGCATCAGTCTGCTCGGGAGAGGGAAGAGAATATGTTTTTTGCCCTGATGGAATTGAAGATATTGGGGTATACTGTATAGTAATATTTGATCCGGCAGATACCGATAAGGTCATTGCCGAATATCACGTTAAGGCAGGTTAGTATGAAGAACGGAAGGATAAGGATATTTGCTGCAACATTGGCTGCAATGATGGTAATGAGCAGTTGCTCAGCTATAGATTCTCTTCGTGAAAAAATCGAAGGAGATAATTCAGAGGAAGAAACTGAGGAAATAGAGGAAAGTGAATCAGAAACAACTGATGAAACAGAGGTTACAACAGTAACTGATGAAACAGAAGTATCTGATGAGACTTTGCCGTCAGAAACAGAAGAGAAAAGTCATGCTTTCGATACATCAATAATCATCGACAAAGCCAAGAAATCAGATTATCAGGTCGGAGTCTATGCTGAAGATTTTGCATATGTTTACTATGCCCCTGAAGAGACAGGAATGTATTTTGAGAATCTTACTAAAGAAGACTATGACAAGTTGAAGGACGAATTCGGACCTTCTAAACATGCTCCTTATAAGATGATGGTCGGTCTGGGTGACAACATTGAGAAATTTGCAGTTGTTGCTCATAACGATAACGATATGTGTTCGGTCTTTGTCATCAATTTTGATTCTGAGGCTTCAGCTTTGGCATATTATGATGAAATTGATTCCTTTATGAGAGGTCTCACCAAATTGAAGAATGCCGAGAAGAATACTTTCGGAAATAAGGGAGAAGAAAAAGGCGTTACCTATGAGTTTTTGGTCGACACCAACAAGATAGGGGATTATAAGGATTTCTATTTTATCTATCTTTCAGGTGATTCGGTTATCCTCTCCATCGGCACTTCTCAGGATCTGGATAAGAACCAGAACCTTGTCGGAGACATGCTTAAAGGATACGGTGTTGTAACTCCGAACGTTGAGATACCTGCTGAAGAAGATGTACCTGTTGAGAATACTGATGAAGTAGAACTTCCTGAATATATAGCAAAATATGAGTTTCCTGATATTCCTGGTATGGAGATTGAAGAAGATCTTAAGACCAGTTATGAGTCTTATGTCTATGACTATATAGCAGAGAATGTGGGATTATCTGCATCTTTTCAAGAAACAATTAAGATAGAGAAAAATGGTATGCCGGAAGAGGATTCCTTGCCGAATATAGCGGGTGTAACCAAGTACATCATCAAGGATCTTGATTCAGATGGTACTGACGATATGCTCGTTTTCGGTTTTGTTCAGGTAGAAGCTCCTGAGTTGGACTATGCATCCTTTAAGTATCTGCCGTTTGTTCTTCTTTGTCAGGCCGACTATGATTCGATCAGAGTTATGGATTCTATTGTGTATGAGCCATCTGATCCGGCAGGATACGGATACCACAGTATAGCTATCGAATCTACATTGACATGCTCATTCAAATTCCTCAGTTATATCACTGAAGATAATACGATCCTCTTGAGTTTCCATAAAAGCGGATTTGTCGGAGATATTGGTTATTGTAACGCCTTGGAACTTACGGTTGAGAACGGTAAGATCAAGCCGATAACGATGCTTTATCAGTATAACGGCGGATCAGCTGACTTTAAGTATTGTAAGTTTGATCTTCAGACAGGTGAGGGAACAAATATAACCGGTGAGATGTACCCTCAGTCTGTAGTAGCACTTCAGTGGCAGGATCTTCCTGAACATGAGTTTTACATATATATAGATGAAACGAAAGATCTGAAGGGTGCTGAATATAATTTCTATTATAATTTCATTGATTGAGTTTGAGGTTAATTAATGGATCTTCCGTTAGAACTTAAGAATGCAGTAGAAAGCCTTGTTGAGAACAAGAGTATGGCGGAGTTGAAGACTGCTGCCAGGATGATCACTGACAAGTACAAAAACGACTCCGGAAAGGGCCGTAAGCTTGTTACTGAGAAACTTGATGCGGAAGTTTATTCCGTATATCGTATGCCTTCGACATGCGGTGCCTGCTATGATGCTCTGTCATATGTTTCGGAACTGTTCGATGAGTCTATTGATTCCGTTATTGATGTCGGTGCGGGAAGCGGAGCTGCTTCATGGGCATCAGATAATATCTTTGGTCCTTCGAAGATAACTTGTCTTGAGAGAGAATCGTCCATGCGTGATCTCGGAAAAAAACTGATGGAGTGCGATCCTTCAATCCTTCATAAGACCACATGGCTTTCTTTTGACATTACCAAGGATATTCCGGCAGAAAATGCCGATATGATCATATCTTCCTATATGTTCAACGAGTTGGATCCGGAGAACATAAGATCATCTGTCCTCAAACTCTGGGATAAGACAGATAAGCTTTTAGTGATCGTTGAGACAGGCACTCCGAGAGGTTTTTCGGTTATAAAGACGATCAGGGATATTCTTATTGAACAGGGAGGAT
>CADCQX010000248.1 GCA_902803695.1 Oscillospiraceae bacterium | reverse complement strand
GATCATCAGCCAATGCGGTTTCCTTGACGGAAGTCTGGTAGGCGGAGTATCTCCGGAGAATGCTATCGATCCTAATGGTCCAGCCTGGGCTGCGGTACAGAACATGCACGAGGATCTGTACGATGCGGGCTACTATAACCTCAAGGAAGATTATGATCCTCAAAACGGAGACCTCATCATGTTCAGTGAACCTGATGACAGTGATCCGGTTTTTCACAAGAATTATTACCATGTCGGAATCGTTGCCGGCGTGGATCCCGAACATGAGATCGTCTACACCATAGAAGGCAACTCCTCAGGTGACGGAGCAGACGACACAAAGGGCGTCAGGCTGCAGGCATACAAGTTCGACTACTTCAAGATCGACGGTTACGCCAAGATGGGCGGAAACGAGCAGAATTTGGATCATATCAAGTATATCCTGAATCAATCCACTGCCGTCAAAGAAAATCCAGCAGTAACTGAAGAACCAAATGAAGAAGAGGCTCCTTCCGAATAAAAGTTTTGTGCTACAATAGAGTTCGGCAAAAAAACAGGGAGCATAAAAACGATGAAGAAGTCACTATCCTTTTTGAGCACGGTATTGATGATCGTTATCTTGGCGTTGAGCTTTGGCGCATGTAAGACAAATGCTGCGAAGATCAACAGCCTCAACTTTATATCGGCGACAGGCACTAAGGAAAACACCAACTGTATCTTTGTTAGTGAATTCGCCACATCATATATGCCGGTAACTTCTTACGATGCTTCCAAGTTAAGCAGTGAATCAGCCGCCAAGCTCATAGAAGAGATCAAGGCTATTCCTGATGCTTCCAGTGCACAGGGTCCTCTCGCTTATAAGATCGAGATGATCTACACAGACAAAGACACTTCCGTACATGAGATCAAGAAAGAAGGCTACGGCGCTTTCCCATCCAACTGGGACACCATCGTTCAGCTCGTAAATGACGTTGCAGGTGAGCCCGGCGTCGTTAACAACAGCAAGGACATAATCACTATCGATGCCGATTATGTCGAGAAGAACTTCGGTATCTCCAATGCCGATCTTCCTGAAGGCATCACGGTCGAGGATCTGATCAACAATGTACCTCTCACATATGAGACTTTGTATAACCCTAATAACGGCGACTTTGAGCCGAACAAGGTAATCTATGATTATCTCTATGATTTTTATGATATCGATTCGCATAAGATATCCGTACTGTCTCCTTCCGCAAGTACGGAACTGGAACTTAAGACATTCGCGGATCACAGACTCGATACTATCGAAGAGGAAGGCACTATTTCTTACAGCGGTAAATATCTTGGCAATGATTTCAAGATCGTTAAATATGATGAATTCGGCAATCTCATCCAGAACAACGAGTATGCTGACCTCGAGAAGAACTCCGACAATTCGTTGAAGTTTGTTTTCGATCAGCCTGCTGCTGACGGAGGGGAAGAAGGTTCATCGTATACCAAGGATATTTATGTTGATTCTTCAAACAGATTCATAATACTGACCAATTGTACGGATCCGACGATCCTATATCACATGGTCAAATAAGAAAGGGCAAAAAATTATTATGGCAAGAGACATCAAATGGGCAATCAAGGAAGCCGAAGAAGGCGGCGCAATCAGGAAGGTAGAGGTAGAGGAAGAGACCAAGAAGAAATTGTTTTCGAAAACAAATAAGTTAAATGTACTGATGCTTCTGGGATCGATCGCTTTGCTTATTGTAGCGATCGGAATCGTGGCACTTCTTGTTACTTTCCTGCATTTTGTTATCTATAGCGTCAAGATGGTCATCGTTTACATCCTGCTCCTGATCTTCCCAATCTATGCGGTCTACAGGATCTTCTCAATGCGTAAGGCAATGAAGAAGGGCGACTATGACTTCTATGCGGGCGAGATCATTACAAAGACTGACAAGGGCTACAAGATCAAGGGCCTCGAGGACCAGGACCTGAGCTTTGTCATTAATCCGGAAAATGAAGTCAAGCAGGGTGATACAGTCAATCTCGTGAGGATTGCTGATGACGTTGACCTTTTTATCCTGTAAGGAGTAATGAAATGGCAGAACCGAACAGGAAACTTACTCAGGCGGAGCAGAAAAGATATGATGCTTTCCTTCTTAAAGAGGAGAAACTTCTCGCAGACGGCTACAAGAGGAAAGATATCACCATATCCATCCTTACGGCCAACCTCGTGGGGACACTGGTTGCCGCTATCCCGTGTATTCCTGCTGCCGTGGCTTATTATCTGCTCCACGGAATAAATCCGGGAAGTACGCATCCACTGTAT
>CADCQX010000247.1 GCA_902803695.1 Oscillospiraceae bacterium | reverse complement strand
CTATCGGAACCATATGTCCTCCATGAGTATGTCCTGCAAGCACCAGGTCACATCCTGCTTCCTCTTCTGCATCATAATCATTAGGCTGGTGATCAAGGACAATCGTATAGTACGAAGGATCAACTTTCTTCATAAGTTCATCAATCTCTACTCGCTTCATACTCTTATCTTTTCTGCCTACGATACAGTATTCATCATTGATATAAGAGATGTCATCCTCAAGTACTACTACGCCGTTATCCTTAAGCACACTGAGAAGTTCAGTATATGTAAACTCCCTGTACTTGTTATTGCTGTCATCATGATTTCCCGGGACAAAGAAAACACCATAGGTTGTTTTTATCTCGCCCAGCGCCTGGCAGCTTCTGAGCATATCTTTTTCCTTGGTATGTTCGTCAACAAAATCTCCAACCACAACCATAATATCAGGATTCTGTTCTCCGATCAGATCCACATACTCTGCAAATTCTTCTCCGTCAAAACTCGATCCGATATGTGTATCCGCGATCAAAGCAATCTTAAGCGGAGCCTTGTCCGTTGTAACCTGATACCTTGTCTCATACAGGTGGTGTGCAAGATAATATGATATTCCCAGATAAACCGCAGTAAGGATAAGCGCCAGTCCTGCCGAGAATAAAAACGAATATATCTTTCCTTTATGAAGGATATCCTTATCTACATCGGCTCTTTTGTGTTTCTTGGTCAGAAACAACTGGATAAGACTGAATATCGTTTCAACCGCACCCCAAAACAACATGAGATGCATGATAGGTATAACCCAGAAATACGGCCTTATCACACAAAGCAGAGCCATTATAAGGATCGGGATCCCTGCTATGACATTAACTATGATCTTTTCTTTTTTAGGAAGTTCTTTCGGATTCTTTCCGCGAAGTATCAGGCTTCTGACGCGCAGAAAAAGATAACGAAGTCCAAGGACCACTATCAAAAGGATCGCAAGCACCAGAAATGGCATCAGATAGATATACATAACCCTACTTATCACCCTGCATTGTCAAAAAAATAACACTTCATCCAAAGTTATTATACAACCTTTCCAACCTAAGGGTGAATATAAATCCGCCCACAAAAAGAACGCCTGCCGAAGCAAGCGTTCTCTAGTACTTATTATCAAGTGATGATCACGAAGCCGGTTCCGGTTTACTTTCGAGAACCTTCATCCCGCACACATGACACTCATTCTCACCTTCCACAAGACCGAATCCGCACTTTGGGCAAAAGATCTTAGGCTTTCTCATTACTACCTTGGAATTCCAGTTTGGTTCATCATCAAGGAAGGACGGAGTAACATCCGGCTGCTCTTCTTCGGTTGATCTGCGACGTTCGAACAAGGTCTTCCTGTTCTTTTCAGCTTCTATATTACTTACCACTTTGTAACGCGCACATGCGACCCTCATGCAGTGTCCTCGAATAATAACAGCACCAACTAGCCATATGTGCATAAGCATGGAATATACCGTTGTTATTAGGTCAAGCAGATCGAATCCTTTAAAATTGAAGATATCCATGTATAAGGTATATAACATACATATACCTATAGTAACAAACAACCATGTATTATGTTTATTGACAAGGCAATAGTATCTGACGGCAACAATAATCGTCATAAAAAAGAGCAAAACCAAGATCATGAATACAACGCCGCTCATTACCATTCCCTGAAGAGCACAGATAATTGGTGTGAGAAAGATATATAGTATATGCGTAATAAAAAACACCAAATATCCTGCCCTTTTCTTCTCTCCGTCCAGGTGAAAAAACGTCGGGAATTTATCAAGTTCCTGCTGAAAGAACAAATTGCGATCCAAAATAATATCTGACATATCTACCTCTTCCTTATTCCAAAACCTGTTCTTCTTCGCGGTCAAACAGTTGAAATAAAAGTATCTTATCCCCAATAAACTGAGTATATTACGGCTCGAAAACAAGGTCAATCGTGCCGTTATTAAATTATTTCATTTTTTTGAAAAAGTTTCGAATATTTCCTTCGACTTATGTGTCATATAGGCAGATGCACAAAAAGCAGAACCTATAACATGAAAGGGAATAAAGACATGAACATCAAAAACATCATCTTAAAAACGGGAACTTTTTGCCTGGCAGCAATCCTCGGTGCGGCTTGCTTCTCAGTGCCGGAAAAGGTCAACGCGTCACCGGTTCCGGGATCAGGACTAGTGAAGCTCAGCAATGATATCCTTAAGGTTCCGAAGGTCACCGAAGCAGTTCTTAATCCGGTGCCTGAGAAGAAGGAGTATAAGAGCACTTATACGATCTCGGCCGAGAGCTATGAGACCGACAGATTCAACGCTCATACTATCATCGCTAACAAAACAGGAACATGGTACATACTCTGCAACTATGGTGGCGGAAGAGTGCTCGTCAAGGACTCCGATGCTGAAGTAGTCGTCGGAAGAACATATGTGTCCAAGAACTCTGCGATAAAGATGGATCTGACTAAGGGAGAAACCTATACCTTAACCGTAGATCAGATAAACACGGATATCGGCCTTTTAATAATCGAGCCTAAGGATGTTATCGATGTCTCGAATTACAACTACATCAGTGATCAGACAGAATTCAAGGGCATGACGAATACTTATACCTACACTCCTTCTGAGACAGGTAAATATGCTTTTGTATTGGACAGCGTTACATCGCCATCCAAGAACCCGATCTCCATCTACGTTAAAGATGCAAACGGAAATACTCTGAGATCTGCTACCAACATCGCAGCAGGAAAGATGATAAGCGCTGATCTTACAAAGGGTCAGAAATACACTATCACTGTAACAGGCAACGACACAACGACTTTCGGCCTTTCATATAACCTCGTGAAAAAACCTGACATCACAGGCTACACCAGAATAGATGACACACAGTCATACAACGGCTGCATCAACACATATTCCTACAAGGCTCCTTATGACGGTGCATATTACTTCGCCCTCGAGAGCCAGGGATCCGCTCTTTCTCTCGATGTCAAGGACAGCAACGGAAAATCTATCAAGAGCCTTGATTTCGTCACTACAAAGCTCGGAGCAAAAGTCGATCTTAAGGCCAACGAGACATACACTATAAGCGTAGGCTGCGGAACAGCATCAGGCAACACGAGATCTTCATACACTCTTTATGTCACACCACAAAAGCCAACATTGGACGTAACGAATTACGACAAGATCGAAGACTCTTTCACCTTCGTATATCAGAAGAACAACTACCTTCTCACAGTTGATGAGAGCGGCGAGTACACATTCAACTTCGACCTCACAGATTCTAATGCAACTTTCGTATATTTCTATATCTACGACATGGACGGCAACACACTCCTTTCAAAGGAATACCGTAGAAAAGTCTCTCCGAACATCTCGAAAACACTCGAAGCCGGCAGCTACATTCTCGCAGTCCGCGGCGAGGATGACTTCGG
>CADCQX010000246.1 GCA_902803695.1 Oscillospiraceae bacterium | reverse complement strand
TCTGACTTTCAGACTGTAGAAATCTACCGTATAACGTGCTTTAGCCTCGATGATCTCATCGGAATAGGTATTGGCATAGCCTCTCTTGTTCTTAAGGAGAAGGCTTATACCTTCTGTCTTCTTCGAAACATCTGTAGCGTCATCAGTAAGCATTGTGAAATAGTGCTGCATGTAACTATAGACTTCAATGGTATTCATTATCCATTCATAAGACAGATAAGGATCACCATTCTCGTTAAATGAAATGTAGATGTAGAAGTCAGAATCCTCTTCTTTTTCCCTGATGAGCCTTACAGTCCTTACATCTCCGAATGGTTGGAAAGTATCCTCGAAAGTAGCAGACGGAGTCACCTGACAGAGCTTGTTATATATCTTCTCCAGATGTTCTCTATTAGCCTCCGCGTCAAGGAATTCATACTCGACAACATTACTGCTTCCGACTTCTATCTGCCTTACGATGGAGATATAGTAAGAGAAATACGAGAAGGATACATCCGTACGCTGACTTTCAGGGATCGACTCATAGATATCATTGATCTTGGAATCATCATTGATCGCATTGACTATAAGTCTCACAAGCTCAGGTGCGGAAAGGATGGAAGCCCTCGGATCAATCTTATTCTGGATCTTATCGAAAAAGCTGCAGCCCGCAATACCCAGGAGCAATACTATCGTGAGCATTGCTGCTACGGATGCTTTTGCAAATCTGCCTATCCTGTTCTCTCTCATTTTCCCCAATAGTTACTTTCTTTGCTTAGATGCTTCAAATATTACTATACCCGCTGCGACCGCAGCATTCAAACTGTTAACATGTCCAACCATAGGTATCGACACGAGGAAATCACAGCATTTCTTTACCGAATCTCTCATGCCTTCGCCTTCACTACCGATAACAACGACCATAGCGCCCTTGTAATCAGCCTTATCATATTCCACGGTTCCGTCCATATCGGTTCCGAGGACCCAGAATCCGTCATCTTTAAGAGATCTCAATGTCTGCGAGAGATTTACGACTCTAAATACAGGAACATACTCGATAGCTCCGGCAGAAGCCTTAGCAACGACAGAATCAAGACCTATAGATCTGTGCTTCGGGATGATGACTCCGTCAACACCTGCCGCATCGGAGATACGAAGTACCGAACCAAGGTTATATGCATCCTTAAGTTCATCAAGAGCTACAAACAACGGCTGTCTGCCCTCTTCCCTGACCTTCGCGATGACCTCGTCGATATCAGCGTATTCGTGGCTGGCAACAGAAGCGATAACACCCTGATGATTATGAGTCTGGCTCATACGGTCCATGACCTGGCGGTTTGCGCGGACAACGGTGATCTTTTTCTCCTTCGCCATCATCATTATCTTCTGAAGATGAGCCTCAAGAGCCTTGCCGTCAGACGGTTCAAGGATCCAGATCTTGTTGAATTCACGGCCTGATCTCAGAGCCTCCATAACGGAGTTCTTTCCTTCGAGCCTATCCGGAGATGGTTCGTTATTAACCTGATCTCCACCCTCAAACTCAGCCTTATCCTTGTTAAAGGCATTGCCCTTATAAGGTCTGGCTTTTCTCTCAGGTCTGTTGTTTCTCTTGTCGTTTCTCAAAGCTTATTCCTCGCTCTTATTATCAAGATAATCGAAAACCTTGTTGATAATGTAATCCATTCTCGCTTCCTGATTATCCAGGAAAAGATAACCGATAAGTGTCTCAAATCCGGTCGCATACATGTAGTCGGCAGGACTTGCGTTCTTCGCCATGCTTCCCGGATTGGAGTTCTTGCCTCTTCTGAAGTAGTTCTCCTCAGTCTCGGTCAGCTCATCCATCAGATGTCTGATAGCTTCAGCCTGTGCCTCAGCACAGACATATTTGATGGTATTCTTATGCATCATTCCTGACTTATTGGAACAATGCTCTGCAACCCAGCATCTGGCATAAAGATCATAGACACCGTCACCGATATAAGCCAGGACCGAAGGCGATACTTCACGAAGGTCTCCTGCGAAATACGGTATTATCATAACTTCTCCACCTGAGGACCGTTAGCTGTGTCCTTAACGGAATATCCGAGTGAAGCGATCTGATCTCTCAAGGAATCTGCGAGTGCAAAGTCCTTTGCCTTCTTAGCTTCTGTTCTCTTATTTACAAGATCCATAACTTCAGAAGGGATATCATTCTTCTCTTCCGTTACGATTCCGAGAACATCAGTAAGTTCAACGATCTTATCGAGTGCTGCCTTAAGGGCACTGTCAGAGCAGTTGCCTGCAGCCACAGCTGTATTGGCATCTTTTACAAGATTGAATATAACCGTGATCGCATCAGCTGTATTAAGATCATCATCCATTCTCTCGATGAACTCATCTCCGGCCTTCTTAACTGCTTCGAGCAAAGCCTCATCTCCGGAACCGTCACCGCTGTTCTTTCCGATGACGAACTTCAGGTTCTTAACGCAGGTTGTGATCCTTGCAAGTCCGTTCTGGGCAGATCTTAAAAGCTCATCCGAGAAATTGATCGGCATTCTGTAGTGACCGGAAAGGATAAAGAATCTGATAACCTCATACGGGAACTGAGCAGCGATATCCCTGATGGTAAAGAAATTACCGAGGGACTTACTCATCTTCTCACCGTCGACATTAACAAATGCATTGTGCATCCAGTAATTAACGAATGTGCATCCGTTTGCAGCTTCGCTCTGAGCGATCTCGTTCTCATGGTGCGGGAAGATAAGATCCTGTCCGCCGCCGTGAATATCGATAGTATCACCGAGATGCTTCTTGATCATAGCGGAGCACTCGATGTGCCATCCCGGTCTGCCGTCACCCCATGGAGATGGCCAGAACGGTTCGCCTTCCTTCTTGAACTTCCAGATAGCGAAATCACCCGGATTCTTCTTACCTTCATAGGAAGCCTTACGCTCACCGCCGCCTGCTACAAGGTCTTCGAGCTTGTAGTGTGAGAGCTTGCCGTATCCTTCGAACTTGGTTACATCGTAATAAACGCCGTCACCTTCGATGATATAGCCGTAGCCCTTATCCATCAGGGCCTGTACGAGAGCGATGATCGCATCCATGGACTCTGTAGCGCGAGGCTGGATAGTCGGTCTTTTGCAGTTAAGACCGTCAGCATCAACGTAGTACTCTTTGATATAACGCTCAGCGATCTCCTTGACCGTTACGCCCTCTTCATTGGCGCGCTTGATCATCTTGTCATCGATATCAGTAAAGTTCTGGCAGAAAGTAACCTTATATCCTCTGTACTCCAGATATCTTCTGAGCGTATCGAAAGTTACGAAAGGTCTGGCATTTCCAAGATGGAAATAATTGTAGACCGTAGGTCCGCAGGCATACATCTTGACCTGGCCTTCCGTCATTGGTTTAAATTCATCTTTGGTTCTAGTAAGTGTATTAAAAATTTTCATTATCTATTCTCCGATTCGTTAATCATATAAAAATCTTTCCATCAAAATATAATCTTCGTCCCCTTGGGACAGAGCTCGTTTTCGGTAGATCTTGAATGAGTTAACTTACGGGATATCAACAGGGAATGCGGCATAACAACACCGACCACTCTCTCGGTGGTCGGATCAAGTCGCTCTATAATGTTTTCACTACTTGTCAGTTCCATACATACTCCCAGATTTCTGAACAAAAAAAGCCTAGAATGAACGAACCCTTTTTGACACCTAGCTATAGCCAGGGCGGTATCCTGCAACCAGTTTCAATCGTCCGGTTATACCGGCTTGACCTACATTGACTGACCCGGATTCCATTTAATGTCGTGAAGGTTCAACAAAGAGCCCACCCATCCCAGGTATCTATATTATAAAATAAATATTCCTCAATGCAAATGGTTCAGCGTTTCTTTTCAAAAAGTTCAAAAAAACTTATGGTTCGGTACCTAAGACTACTTTGCCTCCGACTTTAACAACGATATTCTCAGCTGACTTATGGGAATGATCATTGTTCAGGTTCATATTCTGCCAATCATCTCTGTGAAGACTGAAGTTTATCGTGAGCTTATCACCCTTGGAAAGGCTGCCGTCACTTACCTTGATCGTAAGGACCGTGTCGCAGTCTGTCCCGCTCGAAGAGCCTGTAGTACCGCTTATTTTCGAGGTCATCTCGGTATACTGACCCGAAGCCGATGTTACGGACGCATGATAACAGTCAAAGGTTAGAGCCTGGCCGTCATCATTTGTCAGATAATAGCAGATCTCTACGCCCGACAGATCAACGGCCCCGTCGCCGTTGTTAGTTATCTCAAGATTTCCCGCGATCTGGTTGCTGTTGTTATCCGTATAAGTCATCGTTAGAGACAGTCCGTCAGCAGACACATTCTGCGTTGGCGGAGCTGTCGGTGCTACTGTAGCAGGATCAGTTTGCGAGGTGTTATCGGTCGGCTGAGGAGCAGTAGTAACGGTCGCTTCTCCCTCACCCGGCTCTGTTCCGTATACGAGCTTACCGCCTTCATAGAGGGCGCCGCCGTTATTGTATGACCAGTCATTACTCTTATCCCATGAACCGTTAGGGCTCGTCATCCTTACCTGGATCTCAGACTTATAATGATCCTGTCCGCCCGGATAAAGTTCTCCGTCATCGAAAACAACAGACAGATAATAGATGTTCTTTGCCTCATCATAGACCTTAAGTCCGTCCGCTCTTCCGCACTTCATATAGTTCGTTGAGATCTGAACACCAGAAGCATCACCGCCTGCGTTATAAACTTCGCTGAGGTCGATATAATAACGGAACTCAAGATCCGTGGACTTTCTTGCAGGCCATGCTGTCTCGTTATAGATGATGGCCTTGATCTCCGTAAAATCAGTACCGTCAACGTTGATTCCAGTATCACATGAGTACTCATCCTGAACTTCTTCGAAAGCTCCGAAATCCACCAGTGTCTCGCCCTTATATTCGGAATACATAGCTGCCAGGAGTCCGGTAAAACCGGCATTATAGTCACAAGCGACTTCGTTCGCACAATAATCGGTTACCGTATCGTAGTAATTATCGTTGGCATCAGGGCCTCCGACCAGAGCGCCGTAAAGGATATGCCTGGAAAGCGAAGGCTCGTTCATGTTATCGCAGTAAGATCCCTGGGAAGTCCTGTGATGAGGATGCATCGGATAGACATTGCCGTAACCGATCTGATACGAGAAGCCTGTTGATCCGAGAGCATAATCAGCCTGTGATACGGCGAAGTTCCAGTAGATATCCTTCTTATCAGGAGAACAGCAGTCATATCTGCTATACAAGGCTGCTACAAATGCCGTAGTTGTCGCATATCTCAAAGATCCCCATGAATCAAGCCATGCCAGTCCCTTCGGAGTATAGGTTATCCTTTGTCCGTCATCGGTTCCGCATGACCAGAAATCCAGATGATACTCTGTCTCGATCTTATACTTGTCTTCGCCCGTTATGCGTGCAAGCATTACTGCATCCGCTATATGAACATCATCCCAGCACAATGACCAGTTATAGTCATGTCCCGCCTTCTCAAAATAACCTTTCGAAGACTCGAGGTAAGATTCTTCACCTGTAGCGATGTAAAGCCAGATTCCCGCCCAGGAAAGTTCATCATAAAAACCACTCCATGAATCATAGAAACCTGCCGCAGCCGTATATCCGCTGTCACTTAATGTCTTGCTCGAAAAAGCATAAAGGCTCTTGGCGTGAGTAAGACAAAGTTCTGAATATTCCTTATCCTCACTCTCGAAAACAACCGATGCAATGGCCAATGCTGCAGCTGCTTCACCTGTAACCGCAGAGCCCGGAGAGTCGACAGTAACCTTATAGGAAGGTCTATTCATGCTCATGACTTCGCATGGTCCCCACCATGAATGATCCGTTCCACCATCGCCTACCTGATAGTAGAAGACCTCATCCTCAGGATGGCACTTGATAAGATAATCGGTTATCCATTTGATATCACCGAGAGCATACTTAAGCTGATCGCTTTCAACATAAGAATCCTTATCTTCATACACGGACCAGCCAAGCATCGATGCGGTATAAGCCATAGGAAGATTGAACTTTACATGATCTCCGGCATCGTAAAGGCCTCCTGTAAGGTCGATCCCGTTATCCTTGCCGTCATCCATTCCCGAATCACCACGCCAGTTGCATCTGATGTCATCAGGAAGATCGCCGCTTCTTTGAAGCTCATAGAAAAGAAGAGATTTCTGTAAAGCTTCACCGTAATTATAGTCACTGCTGCCCTTTGTTCCCGTGTAACCTTTTCCCGCAGGAACAAGATCAGGAAGCGTGCCGTTATCATCATCACCGGATTCCAAAACTGTCACCGACGAACTGTCTGTGTTTTCTGTTAATGATGTATCTTCAGTCTTATCTTTTGTTGTTTTTCCGCAGGCGGAAAACAGGAATGAAGATACAAGAACTATTGAAATGATCTTTTTTTTCATAAAATTACACCTCAGACGTGATTTTATCACATAAAGCACTAACGTCTGTCCCGTCATTCATGATAAAATCAGAGTATGAAAAAAGTATTTGCTTGTATATTGTCTTTCATAATCGCTTTCACAGCCTTGATGTCCTTCCAGAAGGGACAGAATGTAAATGCGGCAGTAACAGGCGTTTTCGATGCATCAGGCATGTGTGTCGAGTATTATTACAGTGATTCCCTTTTTGCACAGGATTCAAGCAGCTATTCAACGCCGCTTGCAGATATTTCCCTTATCGCTTCTGTTGCTACGGAAAGCAAATCGACAGCAAAGAGTTTTTACGCTGAGCTCGGCTTTACGGATATCGAATTCAATGACGGATACGATAACACTACTGATTCCGACAAGATCGGCGTCATGGTCGCTAGTAAGAAGATAACGATCGACGGCATTACTAAAGATCTTGTGGTAATGGGTGTCAGACGCGTTAACTACGGTATCGAGTGGGCCGACAACTTCAATGTCGGAAAGACCGGAAACCATCAGGGATTCGACAACAATTCAAAACGCGCTTTCGAGTTTCTTAAAGGATATATGAATGATCATTCCATAGACAAAGAGAACGTTAAGATCTGGGTTCAAGGTTACAGCCGTGCAGGCGCGATCTCTTATATGTCCGCCAGATCCATCGTTGAGGAAAAACTGGTCAAAAGCCAGAATGACCTGTATGTCTATACTTTCAATGCACCGAGCGGTGTTCAGGATGAATGGGACTGCACATGCATCTATAATCTCGTAAATTGCATGGATGTAGTAAACAGAACCGCTCCTTCAAAGTGGGGATTCAAGAAATACGGCAAGATCGTATACCTTGGAGAGCCTACTAAGGTCCTGTCTCTTAAAAATCCGAATATCGACACAACAGAACCTCTCTACACTGAGGATTTCACCGTAAGGAAACTTGATCTTCAGGCCGCTTTGGGTCAGGGCGGTATATTCGGAGGAGTTGCCGACGAACAGTATAATGTCATCAGCTTCTACGCGAAATTCTACGATTTCATGAGCGATGATACTATTCCTGACAGTGTTAATAAATCAAGAGAAAAACACGGTCTTGATCCTATCCCTGCAATATCCGACAGAGAGACTTACGTGGATTACTATCAGGATGCATTCATGTATTTCTTCGAATTGACATATAGCGGTGCGATCGATACCCAGGGTTCAGCTATGGGCGCATTCAGCACTCTGCTCGGAGCTGATACGATGACAACATTCCTTACCGAGTGTTTTGAAGAAGACCAGATGTATGTCGAGACGATCGCATCCTTAAAGTCTTCCATTGTGATCGACACAAGTTCTTCTTTCCAATTGGATGATGCTAAACTCCTGTCTCTTCTCCGCCTCATCGGCAAAGCCTTTAGAATGGATTCCGGAGCTTCAACCATGATCGGTCTTGCATTTGCCGATTGCGAGATGATGTCAACACTTCTTGGAAATGCATTATATATCGCCAGCGCTCACTTCTACGACGTAGTGCTCGCATGGATCAGATATGATGACAGTGATCCGTATTACGAAACTAATGTCGAGTTCAGAAACGAACTTAGCGGAGATATTCCGACCATTAGCGGAGAGTCCGTTCTTAAAAAGAATTTCCTCTCAGTGGTCAACTGTGATTATGATGAAGAAAAATGGATCTTCAACGGATGGTACGACGAGAACGGAAATATCCTTTCTACTGATCCGTACTATTCCTTTACCGTTACAAGGGACACAACCGTATATGCTGATTTCGAAGAAGTCCCGGAGCCGACCGTTGTTGAAACTGAAGAAATAGCTGAGACGAATGAAAGCGTTGCTCCTGAAAAGGAAAAGAGATCCAAAAAGAAGTCGTCTTCTTCGAACAACTTCGCAATCCCTGTTATCGCCGCAACACTTGGTGTCGCCGCAATCGCCTCCGGAGTTGCAGTAGCAGTGATCCTCATTAAACGTAAAAAGAAAAATTGATCCTCTATGACTACTTCTTGGGGCCCTGCCCTTTCTGAGGTCCGTTAAATCCGACAAGTCTTGCTACTATCGGAGCAAGAACGATGGAGAGAACGTAGCTTATGATAAGTGTCGGCAGAATAAGCTTTGCCCAGCTTCCGAGCCACATAATAACAAACGGAGGAAGTTGGTTTAATGCCTCTTCCGAAAGTTTAAGCCTTGCAGTAAGAACACCTACAAAACTTAAGACCATACTGATTATCAACGTATTGCCAACGGAATTCGGGATGGCATTCAAGAGGATAAACTTAAGACTCGGCGGTGCAGCATGAGCCTTACGGGCAAGTGATGATCCAAGTCTTCCGAGAGGAAGAACGATCGTAATTATCATTCCGAGAACTATGGACAACAGGATATTTGAAGCATAAATAAGCCCAACGGAATGCACTTTAGAGGCATTCGGGTTTGTGTGAATAACAAGGGCAGCAGAAACAGCTCCCATTGCGGCTGAAACAATGACTGACATTATTATTCCGACCAGACGCTCTTTATTCATAATGCTCAACCCCTAAAAGCTTTTTTTCATTATACAATAATCGTTTTAATAATGTATAATCACTCTGTAAACTATGTTCTTTTTCGAAAAGACGCTCAATACGCAGGTATCTTACGGGAATCTGACGGAGGTCTTAAAAGGATCGGAGTTTACGAAGTAACTATATCCTCGAACGGGGAATAATAACTAAGGAGGTTTTGCAATGGCAAAACAAAATCAAAAGACCAAGACCATTGCGGTCTTAGGCATTCTTACGGGACTTATAGTCCTTATGGCTTTTACACCTGTCGGTTATCTGAAGATCGGCGTAGTCTCAATCTCATTTCTCATGATACCTGTTGCATTAGGTGCTCTTGCCAAGGGTCCTGTCGCAGGCGCGATCCTGGGAACTGTATTCGGAATCACGAGTTTCGCTCAATGCTTCGGAATGGATCTGTTCGGAACTTTTCTTGCAGAGAAAAACGTGGTCTTCACTTTCATCATGTGCGTAGTCTGCAGAGCATTAGCAGGATTCCTTGCAGGTCTTGTATTCAAACTGATCTCGAAGTTCACAAAGAATGCTCCTGTTAGATCATCTGTAACAGGTCTTTCTGCTGCGCTTTTCAACACTATACTTTTTGTCGGAGCTCTTATCGGTCTTTTCGGCAAGGTTACTGTCAGCGAAGCTACTGGACTTGACTCTTCACTTAACGTGATCACGCTCTTTGCTTCCATCGTCGGCGTCAATGCGATATTTGAAGCAATCGCTGCTTTCATCCTTACAGGTGCTATCGGAACAGCTCTTTTCAAGGCTAAACTTATTGAAGAATAATTGGAGGATATGTCATGGTACTGGCTATCGATATCGGAAACACTCATATTGTTTTGGGATGTTTTAAGGAACGCAAACTGTTATTTACCGAACTTATTTCCACGGTAAAATCCTATACCGATCTGGAATACGCTTCTCTTCTCAGATCCGCATTGGATTTCAACGATCAAAGCGTCGAAAAGATCGAGGGTGCCATAATCTCTTCCGTCGTTCCTCAGGTAACGGGAACCATAAAGAATGCCGTTACCAGATTGACCTCGATCGACCCTATCATAGTAGGCCCGGGGGTTAAATCCGGTCTTAAGATAAAGATCGATAATCCGGCACAGCTCGGAAGCGATCTGGTCGTTTCAGCTGTTGCAGGAATCAAAGAATACGGCGTTCCGCAGATCAATATCTATATGGGAACAGCAACCGCTTTCTCCCTTATCGACAAGGATAAGAATTTTGCGGGAACATCTATCGGAGCAGGAATGGGTATTGAAGCAGAAGCTCTGAGCAGTAAGACATCTCAACTTCCGAACATTGCTTTCGAGACACCAAAGAAAGTAATAGGCACGAATACCATAGACAGCATGAAGAGCGGTCTGATATTCCAAAACGCAGCTCTGATCGACGGCATGATAGACAGGATCGAAGAGGAATACGGAGAAAAATGCGTGTTAACTGCTACAGGCAGATATGCTTCGATAGTAGCTCCTTTGTGCAAGCACAAGATAATCATCGATGAAGATCTGATCCTCAAAGGCCTTATCGATGTCTACTATAAAAATCAGTGAGATCAATCAGTTCATAGCAAAAGAGCTTCGGATTACCGAAGCTCTTTTTGTATGAATTATTTCTTTATTCTTTACTGAACTGTGAGATGAAGTTCCAGGCTGTCTCCACCGAATGATGTCTGCACTCATGCTGCTGACCGCTGACACTTCCGAAAGCTGTTCTTATTACGCCGTCTTCGCTCTCATAGTAATTTACCGTGAGATAACTGTCTCTGGTCTCATCATAGTATTTCTCAACCTTATCACCCGGGATAGCGTAGAACTTATCCTCCCAGTTATCCTTATCGGCATAATCAACAGAAGTGAATCTCTCCTTGAGCTTATTGACTTCTGCAGCATACTTTAGTCTGTCGAGACAGGATTCAGCCTGATTAGGAAGTTCAGGAAGCGGTGATTCTTCTCCGCCTGAATAGAAGATCGGAACTGCCTTATCCATGTTAAGACGCGGATCTCCGAGTGAGAGTCCGAACCAGTTCTCCTTCATCGGGAAAAGAGCACTGCATGGTGCGACTCCAGCCAGGATCTCCGGATATTCCTGATAAAGGTTCCATGTCTTTCCGCTGCCCATTGAGAAGCCCGAAGCATAGATCCTCTTCTCATCGATGTTATATCTGCTCTTAAGATGATCGAGAAGCTGGATGATCTCGGCAGCAGGTACATCAAGATGATTCTCAACAGATACGAAGAGGAAATCATGATCATGGCAAACTTCCCACCAGCCTGCAACAAATGTCAGATACATGGAGCAATCTCCGCCGCCGTGGAATCCGAGAACGAGCGGAACAGGTCCTTTGTCAAAAATGCCGTTGTTGTAGTAAGCAAAATATCCGACCTTGTGCTCAGTTGTACCCTTATATTTGAAAACATTATCAGCAGATGTCTTAACAACAGTAATCCCCGGCTCTTCCGTCATGTTGAGTTCTTCGAAGATCGGCTCGAATTCGATCTTGCCGCACCACATCTTGAAACGCCTAACGAAAGACATAAAGTCAGCCTTGTAGTCAGCCTGATCCTTGATGAGGAGATGCTCACATCCTTCAAAAGCCTTGTTGATCTCTTCGGAATTTCCTACGCTCAAGATCGCGATATCCTTACGCTC
>CADCQX010000245.1 GCA_902803695.1 Oscillospiraceae bacterium | reverse complement strand
GGACAGAACTGGTGGAGTAGAAGATAAACTCCGTGATGCGGTAACAGATCTGCGTGAAGCTACAGATGACGTAAAGGACGGATTGGATGAACTGTCCGGAAACAACGAGGATATCAATAAGGGAACATCTGAATTGTTTGATACATATCTGGAACAGACTTCAACTGCTCTTGCCGGCTATGGAATCGATGTTGATCTTACAGAAAATAATTTTGAAAAGAAACTGGATGAAATCATAGAAGTTAGTGAAGATCCTACCTTGATTGCAGCACTTGAGGATACACAAGATCAACTTAAAGAACTCAAGGACTTCAAGGACGGATTAAATGACTATACTGACGGTGTAGATGAACTTTATGATGGATTATCCGATATGTCTGATGGAGTCGGTGATTTGGATGAGTCAGTTAATGATGCGCTGAATGAATTTGATTTCGAACTTTCAAATCTAACCATATTCCTTAAGCAGTCAGATAATCCAAGGATATATGCTACTAAGAGCGATAAGGTTGTAGATATCGAAGTAGGCATTATTGCCGGAAGCATTATTTTTGTCCTCCTTGCATATGTAATATCTGTCTTTGTAGTCCATAGTATCGAGAGTGAGAGCAGTATAATCGGAACATTATATTCGATGGGTGTAACTAAGAATGATCTTATGCTGCACTATGTAACACTACCTGTAGTTGTTACTTTTGTATCAGGCCTTATCGGAGCTCTTGTTGCTTCGACAGGTATATTGGTACCGATGGTAGCGGCTAGCTCATATAGTTATTTTTCTATACCTGAATTCAGTTTTAAGGTTCCTTCTTACCTTTGGGTATATTCAGTCGTATGTCCTCCTTTGATAGCGGTTATAGTTAATGTGCTCGTTATCAGGAGTAAACTTAACAGGCCTGCGTTGTCTCTTATCAGGAATGAACAGAAACAGAAGGGTATCAAGAAGATAAATCTTAAAGGATTCGGTTTTGTATCTGCATTCAGGTTAAGACAAATGCTTCGCGAGATGCGCTCTACTCTTGCGGTTGTATTCGGAATGTTCCTGTCGATCTTGATATTCATGATCGGAGTCAATTGTTATGTGCTCTGTACAAATATTGTGGATGACTATACCAATGATACAAAGTTCGAGTATATGTACACTCTCAAATATCCTGAGGAGATACCTCCTGAAGGTGCTGAAACTGCTTATGCGTATACCTGTAAGAAAGCGGCAATGGGATATAATTTCGATGTGACGATTCTTGGTATTGATGATGACAGTCCGTATTTTGATGTGAAACCGAGCGACAGTAAAGTGGATATTTATGTATCTTCAGCTATGGCCGAAAAGTTCGACTTGTCAGTTGGAGAAGAATTTGTAGTATCTGATGAAGATAAAGAACTGAAGTATGCTTTCACAGTAAAGGATATAGTAAAGTATTCTTCCGGTTTTTATATCTTTATGGATATCGATACGATGCGAGACATGATGGGTGAATCGAATGATTATTACAACGTAATCTTCTCGGATAAGAAGGTGGATATCGATCCTGGAAGGCTCTATTCTACAACAACAAAGTCGGATATTGTAAAAGGGACATCTGTTTTTACAGAGTTGATGATGCCGTTGATTTATATATTGAGTTTTTCATCTGCAATCATCCTTTGCGTTGTTATGTATCTTATGATGAAAGTCATGATTGACAGAAGTGCTTATAACATCTCACTTATTAAAGTTTTCGGATACAAGAGAAAAGAGGTTAGAAAACTTTATCTCGATGGCAATTTCTATGTCATAGCCATTGGTGCACTTATATGTATTCCATTGGCGAAGATACTCATGAATAGCTTGTTCCCGTTTATGATACCAAATGTTGCATGTGGAATGAATGTAGAAGCACCAAAGATATTCTATGTTGTATCTTATCTTGTAGTCATAGCTCTGTTTTTTGTTATCAATGCTCTGTTGGTCAGAAGACTCAATAAGTTTACTCCTGCTGAAGTATTGAAAAACAGAGAATAACGGGAAGTAAAATATAAAAGAAAAATAGTTAGCAATTGCTAACCAAAAGTGATACAATCCCCCGTAGATATTTATGATCGAACGGGGGTGTATTCTTTTGGGATTGTTTAAGAATTTTATAAATCAGACCAGAAAACCTGAGGGTTTCCTTGGAAAGATGATGGTAAATGGCATGAATGGCGGTCATGCTAAGATGGCAGATTGGGGTATGTTGCATCTGCCTAAGATCAAGCCTTCCAAGGTTGCCGATCTAGGTTGCGGCGGAGGTCGTAATGCAGGTGAATTACTCAGGAAATATCCGAGTTCAAAGGTGACGGCAATCGATTATTCTGAAGTATCTGTTATGAAAGCAACAAAGTTCAATAAGGCTATGATCGATGAAGGGAAGATGGAAGTTAAACAAGGTGATGTTTCTTGTTTGAAGATTCCGAAGGAATGCTTTGATCTTGCTACAGCGTTTGAAACAATCTATTTCTGGCCGGGACTCGAAAAGTGTTTCTCTGAAGTATATAAGATATTG
>CADCQX010000244.1 GCA_902803695.1 Oscillospiraceae bacterium | reverse complement strand
TGTAGGGAGATCGTTTCCTGCAGGAGCAGAGATAACAACCTTCTTAGCGCCGGCATTGATGTGAGCCTGTGCCTTTTCCTTAGATGTATAGAAACCGGAGCACTCGAGAACTACGTCTACACCGAGCTCACCCCATGGGCAATTGTTTGCATCTGGCTCCTTGTAGATCTTAAGTGTCTTACCGTTAACTGTGATTGTGTCCTCACCAGCTGAAACAGTATCCTTAAGAGCGTAAGAACCCTGAGCTGAATCGTACTTCAAAAGATGAGCAAGCATCTTAGGGCTTGTAAGATCGTTGATAGCAACAACCTCGTAACCCTCTGCACCGAACATCTGACGGAAAGCAAGACGGCCGATACGACCAAAACCATTAATTGCGACTTTTACTGCCATGATTAATTCCTCCTAAAATTCCCGAACCCGGGACTATATCTTTGTGTGCCAACTGCACCTTTCAAATGTTACAACAGTTTTACAATCAATACAATAATTAATAATAAGAAGATTAGGTGTTTTTGTGGCAAATGAAAACTCCAAACCCTATATTTTTTTAAAAATCATATTAAAACGATTTTCACACGAAAAAATCTTCAGCAATATATAACATCTCCCGAAGTCAGACATAAACTTCGGGAGAACAAAATGATCATATTTATATTCTTTTCGGATCAGATCTCAGGCTTAAAGCAAGGCATAAATGAGAGTTTAAAGAGGTTAGCCTTATGCTTTCTGTCGATGAGCGCTTTCTTATCCTGGTCATCGATCTTGCCTTCTCTTATATAGACATCGAGTTCGGCATAAGTGAAACCGAGATTGTCCTCGTCTGTCTTTCCGCAAAGGCCGTCGATAGGGGTCTTTTCGACCAGTTCATAAGGAAGTCCGAGAAGATGTCCGATCTGCTTCATCTCGGTAACCGTGATGAATGAGCATGGGCTGAAATCGCCTACGGAATCACCGTATCTCGTTGAATAGCCGACGTAATCCTCAGAGAGGTTACATGTATTAGCCACACGTCCGTTATTGGACTGACCGACCGCATACAAAGTCGTCATCCTAATCCTCGGCGGGACATTCTGGATCGTCTGTGCGGTAACCTCCATATCCTTCGGCATGCTGTTAAGTACGCCGTCGACTGCTTCCTTGATATTTATCTCATAATTCTTGATACCCAGATGATTTACGAGAAGCCTTGCACAATCGATATCGTGCTGCTCACCGTTAGGCATCAGAACACCGATAACGCGGTCCTTTCCGAGAGCCTCAACACAAAGTGCTGCAACTATAGAAGAATCCTTACCGCCGGAAATACCTACGATGGCATTACATCCCTTGCCGTTCTCCTCGAAAAAGTTGCGGATCCATTCAACACATTCATTCTTTACTTTTAAAGCATCAAACTCATACATAATTGTCACCTCGAAAACTTAATAAACGTCAACCTGACACATCTTCATCGTGGTAAGAGCCGCCTCGTGAGTATCAGGCGTAACACCTGCACAGCAGGAACTGTCAACGGAGACCTTGATCTCCGGGAACTGAGCCTTGATGATAAGAGCATTTGAAACAACACAGATATCGGTGCAAAGACCGATAAGTTCAACTTCCTCAAAGTTCTCGTTCTTCCAGTTCGGCCAACCGAAGTTAGGCTTATCTATGATCCTGCATCCTTCTGTCGGAAGTTCGCTGCTGATCTGCCAGCCCTTGCTTCCCTCGATGCAGTGAACTACAGGAAGCTTAACGCCTTCTGCCGTCTCGAGATAATTATCGTGGTGAGTATCTCTGGTGAAGATGACCTCATCGCCGTTACTGAGATATTCCTCGATCTTCTTTTTGACGTTAGGAACGATCTTTACGGCTTCCAGTGTTCCGAGTGCCATGTCGATAAAGTCATTTTGCATATCGACGACTATCAATGTTTTCTTCATAGTAAGCCTCCTTATTTCCTGTTTGTCGCAACGACACGCTTGATGCCGATGCCCTGATCTATAAACTTCTGTTCAAATTCAGTTCTTACGTTTTCCTTGTCATACTCGCTACTTTGAAGTTCGCGGGTAAGTTCCGAGAGCTCGAATCCGCAGAACTCGAACTCTTCCAGGGAGAAATCGAAAAGGATGTCATTATCCGTCTTCATCCAGATCTGACCGCCGTTCTTGAGCATCTTCTTATACTGTACGAGAAAATCCCTGTATGTAAGCCTTCTTTTCGGCTTGTTTCTTCTGGACCAGGGGTCGCTGAAGTTAAGGAACATCTTATCGACCTCATCCTCTTCGAAATAGTTTTCGAGAAGGTTGGCATCAACGTTCAGGAAGAAAAGATTCGGGATTTCCTCATTGTGTGCTTTTTCGATGGCTGCAAGGATGACGGATGAATCACGCTCGAGGGCGATATAAAGGACATCCGGGTGTTTTACTGCCATCTCGGTGCAGAACTTGCCCTTGCCGCAGCCTATCTC
>CADCQX010000243.1 GCA_902803695.1 Oscillospiraceae bacterium | reverse complement strand
TGATACGGGTTCTCGCAAGGAGTGATCCTGAATATCTTTGTCTCGATCTTGAAAGAATCGGTATACTCGTTGACTCCCTCCGGATACAGACAACAGAAGAAATAATAGTCCCCATTGTTTTCGAAAAGGAATCTGCTGTCATAAAGAACAGCCGTATTACCGAGAACACAGTTATAATCGATCAGTTTATTGACCTCATTGTTGTCAGGGTCGATATCGTAAAAACCTTCGAGGGTGTTTACATAATAGTGACCCTTCTTGCCCGACATGATGTTATGGCTCGTAAGCACATCATAAGGAATGGCGGTATTTACTTCAGTGAAGTTCGTTATGTCGACCACGCGGTACTTGTAGGATGATCTTATAACGAACAGATTGCTTCCATAAGAAAAGCCCGAAACAATGTAGTCGTAGAAATCACAGAAGTTCGCAAAACTTATGGAATTAATCGTTCCGTCATTGGAAAGGAAGAACAGGTCAGTGACCATATTGTCATCAAACTGCTCGTCTGCTACGACAATAACTGTACCGTTCTGGTATTCGTATGCATTAGTTAAAACCCTGTACGGCTGCGAGAAATCGATCTTGCCATACGAAGAGCCGAGAAGCTCTGTTCCGAGTTCAGCATCCTCTTCAAGAACGTAATCTTCTGTAATGTAGTAAATGGCGTTGGTGTATTCGTAATCATTGTATACGTAAACATAGACCTTGCCGTTATATGAAAAGAAGTCGATATCCAAGCAAGTATTGTCACTTCCTACAGGAATGGAAGTAAGAAGGGCAAGAGTCTGGCAATCATAGATCTCTATTGAATCATAGTAGAGATAATCATAGTCTCTGCCGCCGTAACGGGCTGTCTTGTAGATCTTTCCGTCATATACGAAGCACGGAACGTAATTAGCTCCGGAATCATAGCCGGACGAAAAGAAAGGATTATAATCCATGGATAAAGCTGTCTGGAGAGCATAAAAATCTCCGAGCTCAGCTGCAAGCTTCTTAGGCTTCGGTGTAACTTCGGGCTCCGCAGTCTCTTTAACACCGACAGCGATGGATTCTTCGCCTGTGTTTGAATTGGTTTCAGCGGATTTATTGCAGGCAGCAAAAGAAGTCAGTGCCATAATGCACACCAACAAAGCCGAAATCACTCGTAATTTCCGCATATTTCTTATGCTCCCTTCATAATCGATCAACTATAAGACGAGTTATATCTTCCTAGTGTTGCACTATTAAAAAAAATAATACAAACTGATATATACCTACCTAATAGAGAATATCACAAAGGAGTGTTTTATGAAAATAACTGTTTTAGACGCATCCGCCGCCAATCCGGGCGACCTTTCCTGGGAACCTTTTGAGAGGTTCGGCGAAGTTGTCTGCTATGATGTGACAAAAAAGGATCAGCTCATCGAGCGTGCCGTTGATTCGGAGATCCTTCTGACGAATAAGACCGTTTTCGAGAAAGATGATTTTGATAAGCTTCCGAAGCTTAAGTACATCGGAGTCCTGGCCACGGGCTTTAACGTAGTGGACCTGGAGGCCGCCAGCGCCCACGGCGTCTGCGTTACCAATGTTCCGGAGTATGCCACCTTCGCGACGGCACAGATGGCAGTGTCGCTTCTTCTGGAATTATCTAACCGCGTAGGAATGCACACCGAATCGGTCTTCAACGGTGACTGGGTAAGATCGCCACAGTTCTGCTATACCCTTCAGGCCCTGACCGAGTTGGCAGGAAAGACTGTCGCAGTAGTTGGCCTCGGCAAGATCGGCCGCCGCGTGTGCCTTATCCTCGATGCACTCGGAATGAACGTCATCGGAGTTCCGCATAAGCCGTGCGACAGCATCAATATCGACGGCAAGGATTTTACCTGCCTTCCTATCGAAAAAGCTCTCCCGATGGCTGATGTTATCACTTTCCACTGCCCGCTCACGAAGGATACCGAAAACCTTCTGTCAGCGCCGATGATCGATAAGCTCAAGAGCAACGTCCTCATAATCAACACGGCAAGAGGACCGATCGTAAACAGCAAAGATGTCGCGGAAGCACTGAAGAACGGAAAGATCGGCGGCTACGGCGCAGATGTCATAACAAAGGAACCGATGAGCGCAGATGATCCGCTCCTGACATTAAAGGGTAATCCGAACGTGGTACTTACACCGCATATTGCATGGGCACCGAAAGAGACAAGAAAACGTCTCATTGATGCGGCTGCGGATAATCTTGAAAAGTTCCTTAGCGGGGATCCTATAAACAAGGTAAATCAATAATTTTTCCCTAAATGATTATAAGCATCTCGAAAATCTTCGAGATGCCTATAACATGGAATAAGGGATAGATACATAGAAGTAAATTGTCTAAGTTAATTAATCGATAAATCGTATCTCTTTTGCAAGGATATTAACACAATAATTTCGGTTTTTCTATACTCCGAGGACAATTTATATAAAATTTGACACATTTCAACATAACTTATCAAAAACATCTCATTTCCGATTAAAATTTGTGTTATTTGATAGCCCGAAAAGCCCCAAATAACAGGATTTCTTGACTATTCGTTATGTTTAAACTGGAAGATCATTCCGGCTATTCCGAAACCTAATACCAAAAGTCCTCCGACAGCCCCGATAGGTTTGATATTCGATTCGGAGACCTTGATCGCGAGATTGGTAAGAAAATCAACAAAGCCTGTCAATTTCATGATATAAGGGATAACCGCAAATCTGATAAGCGTAGCTCCTCCGAAAGCAGTCGCAAATACAATTGCACCCTTTTGTATCAGATAGCATCCGACACCGATGATTACACCAACTACCACGCATGCGAAGAAGATTATCGCCTTGATCTTCAGATCGACATTCTTTGTTAATCCCGCGTAATCCGCGCTGCTTATCATAAGTCTTGTAACGAGTGCCGCAACGACCACTGTGAATGCCTTCTGATAGAACGAGAAAGCCAGAACTCCGAATACTGCCGCGAATATCAGCGGTATTATCAGAGCAGGGATCCCCTTCGGATCGAGTCCTGCATGTTTTTCGAGAAGACCCGTAATAAAACTTCCGGCCCAATAACCGACGATGACGCCGGCCACTGTTACGGATAATTTGAAAAGTTTATAACCGCAGAAACAGATGACGATGCCGAATCCCAATAATCCGAACGTCAATAAGTATCCCGATATGTTGATTACACTGTCCATAAGATATCCTTCACTTCTTCATAGGTTAGAGCCGCACACAATCTGACCTTCAGGGCCGCCGCGCCGGGCATTCCCTTGATGTACGCCATCATCGACGGTCTCATTTCCCTTACGGCTATATTCTCATCTTTATATCGCATGGTCAACTCCAATTCCCGCAGAAGCATCTCCTTGCGCTCCTCGAAAGTGACCTTCTCTATATCCTTTTCCTCATTCTCGAAAACACCCGCCAGCTCTCTAAATATCCACGGATTTCCCTGGGCTGCCCTTCCGATCATGAGTCCGTCGGCACCTGTCATCTCCAGCATCTTCCTGCCGCTCGAAAAATCCCTGATATCGCCGTTAGCTATGAACGGTACACCGCTTCCCTCACATGCCCTTCTCATCCTCGCGAGAGCATCTATGTCAGCTTCACCGTGATACATCTGGTTCCTTGTCCTTCCGTGTACCGCGATGAGTCCCGCGCCGCTCTGGGACAGCATCTTTATAAAATCCTCGGCCTTGCCGTTATCCTTATCCTCATCTTCATAGCCTATCCTGGTCTTAACGGTAAGTTCCTTGCCGTAACTTTGGCAGACCTTCACCGATGCCCTGATTATCTCATTGGCCAGCTTCGGATCTCTCATGAGAGCGGAACCCGCTCCCGTCTTAACGACCTTCGGTACCGGACAGCCCATGTTGATATCGATGATGTCGACATCCTTAAGCCGTTCATCTTCGCAGATCTTCCCGATGGCATACTCAAAATCCTTCGGATCGCTTCCGAACAGCTGGATACACGAGATGCCCTCTTTTTCGCGGTCGATCATGAGATAGCACATGCTCTTATCGAGACCCGAATAGAGGATCGATCTGGCACTTACAAGTTCAGTCGGCTGATAGCTCGATCCCATTTCATGGCATATCGACCTGAATGGCAGGGTCGTGGTCCCTGCCATGGGCGCCAGTATAAGAGGATCCTTGATCCTTATCTTTCCGATATTGATTATTCCCATATATCACTTAACCTTCGGCAGAAAATCGAGGATTCCCGTCTTCATGATCATATGGGCACCATATCCCAGTCCGACTCCGAAAAACAGTGAAAAACCCACGTCGGTAAAAAAATGCACGCGCAGATAAAGCCTCGACAGGGCGATGAGCGCCGCATAGACATAAGCAACTATACCACAGTACGGATTAGTCAGAAATATTACCGTGGCAGCTGCAAAAGAACTTAAGGTATGACCTGACGGAAACGAATAATCACGGGGCTGCTTTATAAGGAGCTTATAGTCCTTATGGAAAAACGGACGCTGTCTTCTGACGATATTCTTGATGGTAACATTACCGATCATGATGCAGAGCATAAGAGCTATGAGCATCGTATATCCGTCCTTGAAACTCGGCTCGATGAGCATCATCAGAAGAGCTGCGACGATCCAGACTATACCCATATTTCCAGTTGTGGTGACAAACACCATGATCTTATCGAAAAACGGCGTATATAGTCTCTCGTGAAGAAGATCCAAATGATATATCTCCCAAGAACAGATCTTACTGATGTTCTTGACAGCTATGCGTTCTACTTCTATGATCCTTTTCATCCTTAGCCTCGTTTTCTTTCTAATAGCATTATAACCAATTCTGAAACTTTGGCACCCCTATTTTTTTATTATAATAGGGCTTGAATTTAAAACACTCTAGTTAGAAAATATGTATGTTTCGAAAAGAGGTATTTTATGGAAGATTGTTTGGTTTATTTTTTCACCGGTTTTTTGGACAGCGGAAAGACTTCCGTCATCTGCTCATGGACTGACGGTGAGCGTTTCAAGGACAACAAGATAGTCA
>CADCQX010000242.1 GCA_902803695.1 Oscillospiraceae bacterium | reverse complement strand
CTCCCCGGGAGAGGACGTGCCGGAAGATGCAGAAATATATATCGAGGACGGGAAGGAAGGATATCTCCTGAACAAAGATGAGAGAGGAAATTTCGCCGTCATGCTTGCTTGTTACACCGAAGGAAGGGACGACGCCGTGACACTGGATGGCTCGCCGGTCTCCGGCGTGACGGGACTCCGCCTCGACGCGTTCACCCGGAAAGAGCGGAACGTACGGCTCGTGCTGGACGTGAAGTCTGCAGACGGAGAGGGGAACGTGACACTTACAGTCACGGACGGAGATGGCGGCGCTTCCTATGCCGTTCTGCCTCCTGAAGGCGAGACGATGATCGAATTATCCCTCAAGGCAGGTCGGTCCACGATTCTTCTTGATCCGGTAGAAGGCCAAGTTCTTTCACTTAACGAATATCGTCTCGAGGAACGATGACAAATCTCCCGGATACAGGAGACGAATACAGGAAGGGGAAGATGTATTAGCTGTAAAAATTCAGTTGATCAAACTGAATACCGCCTTCAGTCCGTTGGCAAGGACTAAAGGCGGTGACATTTGTTAAAATTGATTATGTCAAAAGGATCAAATGGCTTTTTCGCTGGAGAAGCGGACGACATTATTGCTTTCATCCATAGGTTCAATCTCGTCTGACTCTACATTACTTATTTCAGGTGTGTTTAAAGGTTTCTGCTGTGTATCCTGCTCTGCAAAGTGCTTAATTTTGCCGATGACTACATCTTTCAACGTTTGAAGACTGGAACGAAAAACTGGTTCTCCAAACTCTCTCCAGGTTATGTCGAGCAAATAAGTTCCAATCTCATTTCTTTTGGTGTTTGCTTCTTCATGATCATGCTCGGAGTGTGTTCTTCTCGTGACGTCGGTAGACTGCAGTGTCAACTTTCTATAGGAAACCGGATCATTAAATCGTGACACAAGCTTTCCATTTTCACGAATGTCACCTGAGCTTACCTTCTGATTATTTTTTTGTTCCGTGGTTACTCTGGTATACTTTGGCATTCTAATATCCTCCTTACTGTTTACGGTAGTATCTGTTGTTTTTGCCATGTCTTTGAGCTCCTTTTTTTTTATGCGACGATTAGCAGGTGAGTTATGCCTTGGTTACTGGGATCCGGGAACTGTTCATAAATATGAGTATTACGAAAGTTCTGGGCTAGCATTTCCTTTATGGCAGTTCCGTGGTTGTACCCATGGATGATGATAAGCTGGAAGGCTATGCGTACAATATTGATAATATTGTTGATGAACCTTCTTGCTTCGTAGCACTTCATCCCATGTACATCAGCAGTGATACGGACCTTCCCTAATGGGTTTTCTTGTACTGAGATCCTGTCGATTTCATTGTTCGTTAGTACCGTCCTTAATCGAGTAATAACCATGCGAAACTCCTTTCTGCGAAACCGGATTAATGATTACAGTAAGAAGTATACAACAGAATAATTTTGACAATATAAAAATGGGACTATAATAGTCCCATTTAATAATTATTTTATTATTTTTTCTATAGAGCCTAGCTTCTTTTTGACCCGACAGATTTGGTTAATGCTGGTGAAGCCTAATTCAAAGGCTTTGTATAGATCCTCGAGTGTGATGTGTACGGTTCCACAATCGTTGAAATGAAAGTCAGCAGCATCTATTCCTGCCGACATAAAGTAGCCTTCTTCATCATCCAAAGCACACTGGAATTCTTTTTCCACTTCAAAAAACTGACATACTCGATCTCGGTCATCATAAATATAGTCCAAGTGACGTATGAAACGTTTTTTGGCTTTGATATCGTTGATCAGTGAATCTGCCTGTTCCATTAATTGCTTAAAGTAACGGGAACGGCATTTAAGAAGGGGTTCACTGGTTCCGGCTTCTTTACCAGATTTTAGCTCGTCGAATGAATTATACTGCGCGAGTAATGTATTTGAATTGGAGCCGTATGTTGATGTATATTCATCCGGGCTAAGATAACAGCGCATGAATTCACTTTTTCGGTACACCGATAATAATGGTGTTCCGTCCTGATATTCGAACAAATAATATTCTTCCAGTTCAGGGACAGTATAATTAAATGTCTCTGCATAAACATGAAGTGCATCGTTACATATTCCGGCACTAATTCGAGTATGGTAGTTCTTCGTGTCGTTTAGAGTAGCATACAGTTTCTTTAATTCATGGTTTGCCATGCCCTCAAGCTCTAAAAAATAGTCTTCAAAAATTCCGGAATCAACGGTGGTTTTAAATGACTTGATATCTAGAAAATCCTTACCTTGGGTCTTTAAATAGTAGTCATGTCGAGTGCCAGCAGTTAAATGATAAACACATTCATCTTCTTCATCATCGAGCCACATTTCGGCGATACATCGATATCTGTAAAGATCGTACTCAGAATCAAGGGAGTCATATAGGTCACCAAATATTAATTCGTCGGCAAATGTCCTTGTCTTTTTTTTGCGCAGCTTGTAAGGTGCATCTTTTTTTTGAGAGGCAGGTCTTAATGAACGACGATGATCAATAATATCTAGTTCGGGAAAGCCGTTCCGAACTAAACGATTGTTTATTTCAGCAATTGTAAAAGGATGTTTGGACTGTTCTTCGAGGATTTCAATCAAAAGATCATCACGTGGATTACTATCATCCAAAGTAGGCATATATTGATAGAGTATCAGCGCCTCATTAGTTTCATCAGAATCTAATTTTAGTGCAGCGCAGATGGCAATGATGCAATCACGTTTCTTTGTAGGCTTATTGAAATTCAGTATTTTACGGAATTGTTCATAGTCAATACCAAGCCGAGCTGCTAATTCCCGGGTGGATAAATACTTTTTACCAGAAGGACTTATCTCACCTTTTCTCTTTTCTTTTATAAAGTCATAGAAGCTGATTTGCTTATCATCCTCTTTGGGAGTCGTTGTTTCTCTCAGAGGAGTCTCATTATACTTTTTATATGGAGCTGACTTCATTATGTGTTACCCCCTTTATGAAAGTATTGTAGCACAATGATACTTATTATAATCTGGATTTGGAACTAATAAGGGCCCAAAATAATTGCTTTTTTATTTAATTAATACTTTCCCAATTCGCCGTACTATACAAAACAGCGAAATCGCTACGATTATGTGTCGAAATTCGTTGCATTCATCCACAGTTCCTT
>CADCQX010000241.1 GCA_902803695.1 Oscillospiraceae bacterium | reverse complement strand
ACCTCTCCTCGGAATGCTCATGCTCGGTAACCTCTTCCGTGAGTCCGGCGTAACAGAGCGTCTCTCCGATACAGCACAGAATGCTCTTTGCAACATCGTAACTATCTTCCTTGGTGTTACGGTTGGTGCTACAGCTCAGGGTGCAAACTTCCTTAAGTTCGATACAATCAAGATCATCATCTTGGGTCTTATCGCTTTCGCATTCTCCACTATCGGTGGTCTTCTCATCGGTCAGGTTATGTATGCGGTTTCCGGCGGAAAGATCAACCCGCTCATCGGTTCAGCAGGTGTATCCGCTGTTCCTATGGCAGCACGTGTTGCCAATAAAGAAGGTCAGAAGGCTAATCCTTCCAACTTCCTCCTGATGCACGCTATGGGTCCAAACGTAGCAGGTGTTATCGGTTCCGCAGTTGCTGCAGGTGTTCTCCTGAGCCTCTTCGGAAAATAAAGTCACGAATTTACACATAACAAAAGGCCTTCGGATTACCGAAGGCCTTTTTCAATGCAATAAATTATCTAAAGAATTATGCTTCTGCATCAAGGTTAAACAGATAACCGATAAGATCATTCTGCGTCTTCATATCATCTGTACTGTATCCGAAAACGATGTAGTAATCGTGGTCTTCTGAGAGACCCAGATTCCTTACTGTATCGATCCTGAGCTTAAGTCCTACAGGAACATCCTCAGCACCGTAGTATATCTCATCTTCCTCAAAATAAGTCTTGATATCGATAAGAGAATTAAGATCTGTAAAATAGTCATCTCTCGTATAGTTATACATTGCATCATCACGGATGATCAGATAGGAGAAAGTTCCTGTTGCCATCTGTGCGCGAAGTGAGATGTCGAGGTAACGCTCCTCAAAATCGATATCGGACTGGAAGTCCAGATTAGTCTTGGACAGTAGCGCAGTCCTCTGCTTTGTCGTATAACCGAGACTCTCTACAAAATCATCTGTCATGTACTTATGACCGGCATCAGAGACCTGACAGTTGATCGTACCGCCTTTGATGATGATCTTGTGGTTTGTATAAACGTCATGAGCAAACCAGGAAACACCTACGATGAATACCAGAAGAAGGATCACTATCGGCAGATAGTACTGGACAAAATAGCCGATCTTCTGCTTAAAAGTAAGACCCTTGAGCTTCTTCTTTTCGGTCCTGATAAACTTTGTAAGTTTATTACCTTTGATCTCTTCCTCAGGTTCTCTTTCCGTATCGTTCTCCATTTCCTTATGAAGTTCCTTAACGGCCTGGGCATGAGATACTTCTTCCATGATCGAAGCGTTGGCAGGAACAGGAGTAGCCTCTTCCTTTGGTGCCTCTTCTTCAACGATCTCCGTTTCTTCGGTTATCTCTTCCTTATTCTCATCCTCTTCCTCTTCTTCCTTCTGCTTCATCTCAAGGCGCTTGAATGCCTTGATGTAGATAAGACATAGGAAGTACATGGATGTAAGGGTACAAAACGCATAAAGAAGCGGGAACCATCTTGCGTACCAGATGCATGCGACAACGGCACCAAGCATGAACAAAGATACAAGTGCGAGCGGAATGAACTTGGTTATGGACAATATGAGCGCAGCTTTAAAGTACTCCATAATCTTCATCTCATATCTTGCGATAAGAGGGAATATGGAAAGTGTGATAAGCCACACAAATGCGCTCATGAAGATTACAAGGAATCTGTATACGAACGGAGTAGTACCCCAGCCACTCTGAATTATCCATCTCCAGTCAATAACGATAAGGAATATCGCCATGCCTAATATAAGCCAGGCTATGGTGGCTTCCTTGAAGTTTTTTATAAACGCCTTAAAGTAAGGGACGAATACACCGTCATCCTCATCTTTAACAACCTTCATTGCCACACTGAAGTTGGCAGTTATAGCAGCACCGGCAGTGATTACCGGGATACTGCAGATAATAGTAAGAATATTTAGAACCAAAATGTCCGCGATCTTACTGATCAATCGCATGACAGG
This sequence comes from Oscillospiraceae bacterium, assembly GCA_902803695.1. Taxonomy (GTDB): domain Bacteria; phylum Bacillota; class Clostridia; order Saccharofermentanales; family Saccharofermentanaceae; genus Saccharofermentans. The sequence continues at coordinate 6,444 of CADCQX010000241.1, read as the reverse complement.
ACTGTCAGGCTTCAAAAAATTCATTCAGTCACACCTCTGATATATTTTATGCTCAGAATACGATCCTCACGGTATCGACACCGTTATCGATCATAAACTCAGCCTTCTTTTCTCCATATGTAATTATATATTCTCCCTTAAAACCTTCAACTATTACGACTCCGTCAGAATCGGTAACAATTTCCTCGTTTGTGCTCAACTCTTTGTGAATAAGCTCTTTCATCATAACATATGAAGGTTTAATTGAATTATTGGTCCTCAGGAAACCCGAAGGAGCTTTAAGCCACACACCATCCGTAAAATCCCACGTCATGATGGCTTCCACCTGCGGACACTCGAACAAAGTCGTGTGACCGCATTATCATACTTATCGAAAACAGGCATTATAACCCCTTCAATAATTACATCCCACATATCGATGAGACCCTTAAAGCCTGCCACTTCCTCAGGCTCAAACTGTCCCCAGTAGAAAGGCAGCGTTGCATAGTTAAACACATCAAGCCACTTGTTTGTCCTGTCTTCGAAAAACTTCTTCTGCTCTTCGTCGTCAGTATTCATGTAATTGTTGATGTCAAAGGCACCGCATCCGAACAAAAACTTGTGTTTTTGAAGATCAATATGCATCTTCTCATTGCCAATAGGATTGCCGTTTTTGTCTTCAATGATAATTCTGATCTTCGCTTTTCTATTAGCCGGAATATTCATATTGACCTCCTGATAAAAATATTTCCAATGTTTAGGAAAGCCTGCCTTGAAGACCAAGGCAGGCTTTCAGAGATTTTATAAAGTGTGTATGATAATTACTCTTTAACACCACCGATTGTAAGACCTGTAACGAAGTACCTCTGAAGGAATGGGTACAGACAGATGATAGGTGCGATGGTAACGATTGTAGCAGCAGATCTAACTGTGATCGGAACTACTGTAGCAACAGAAGCTTCTGTTCTGGAAGCTGCTCCGCCGCCGCCCTGTCCCTGGCTTGCTACGGAATCCAAGAGTTTCATCAACTCGTACTGGAGTGTTGTGTACTGCTCGTTCATTCTGTTATAGAGCATAGCATCGAACCAGGAGTTCCAATGATATACAGCTACGAAGAGAGCGATTGTAGCGTAAACCGGCTTACAGAGTGGAGAGATGATTCTCAAGAAGACTGTCATGTAACCAGCACCTTCGAGCTGAGCAGATTCTTCAAGGGAATCAGGGATACCAGCCATGTATGTTCTCATAACCATTACGTTGAATGCACTTACGAGACCCGGGATTACGTATACCCAGAATGTACCTGTGAGGTGGAGAGTTCTGAAAAGAACCATTGTTGGGATCAAACCACCGTTAGCGTACATTGTGATGATCCAGAAGAGTGAGAGTCCTGACTTGAAGAGGAACTTCTTACGGCTCAAGATGAATGAGAGCAATGCGTTAGCTGCAAGAGATGCAAGTGTACCGATTATCGTTCTCAAAACTGTGATCTTTGCACCGGTCAAGATACCTTCTTTGTGCAAAACGGTCTTGTAACTCTTAAGAGAGAATACACGAGGTAAGAGGTGGATACCGCCTCTTACGGCATCAGAACCGTCATTGAATGAATATGCTAATGTGTTTAATACCGGATAGAGAGTTACTACTGCGAACAATACCATGAAAAGTGTATTGAAGATAGTAAAGATCAAATCCTCCGGTGCCATCTTTTTCTTAAGTGGCTTACCTGTACTAATTGCCATGTTTAACTCCCCTCCTTAGAACAGACGCTCATCGCCTGTCTTCTTGGCGAGCATGTTACCGCCAACGATCAAGACAAGGGAAACCGCGGTTTTAAAGATACCGGCAGCGGTACCAAGTGAGAAGTCCATGTTTCTACCGTTGATAGCCCAGTCGAGGACGTAGATATCGATTGTTCTGGAAACGCTCTGTACAAGACCATTACCCAAGATGTACTGGAGCTCGAAACCTGCGTTAAGAACGTTACCGATATTCATCAACAAGAGAATCATGATTGTAGGACGGATGGAAGGAAGTGTTACATACCACATCTTCTGGAAACGTCCTGCACCATCGATAGAAGCTGACTCGTAGAGAGCCGGGTCAATGGATGTGATAGCTGCGAGATAGATGATCGCATTCCAACCTGTCTCTTTCCAAAGGTTTGTAAATACAACGATAGGCCAGAAAGCCGGTTTGCTACCAAGGAACAAGAAAGGTTTATCTAAAATACCGAACTTTGTGAGAAGCTCGTTAATAATTCCTGTAGAAGAAAGTGTATCTGAAACGATACCACAAACAACGATCCATGAAAGGAAGTGAGGCAAATAAGAGATTGTCTGAACCAACTTTTTGCCCATAATGTTTTTGATCTCATTGAGCAAGATCGCAAATGCAATTGCGGTGATTGTACTGAAGATAAGGATCAGCGCACCCATGCAGAATGTGTTTCTGATAACCTGTAAGAACTTAGCATCAGAGAACAAGAACTTAAACTTATCGAGTCCTACAAATTTAGAACCAAAGACACCTGTCTTATACTTATAGTTCTGGAAGGCCATAATCCATCCAGCAAGTGGCAGGTAATTAAATACTACGCCGTAAATAACATATAGCGCTGCAATGACTATGAGTATCCACTGACGTTTGAATTCTTTCGCGGTAAACTCAACACCATTACTCGTCTTCTTTTTGCGACGACTAGAAGTAGACGAAAGACTCATGCTTAACCATTCCCCCTTAAAAATAGTGGCAACCACAGCATCTACCGTGGTTGCCACCACATTACTTAACTATTGCCATTTTCATGGACTTTTAAAAAGTGATATTAGCCTTCGTAGCCGTTATCTCTTGCTGTCTGAAGTCTAGCATCAACCTCTGCCTGTGCCTCTGCGAGGAAGTCTTCCGGCTTGCACTCTGCATAAGCTGCGAGGTAAGAGTTCCAATCAGACTCGAAGTTGTTAGACATAACGATCTTAGGGAGCCACTCGTGCTTAACTTCACCCATCTTCTGCCAAGCGATACCACCGTCAGTGTCGTTGCTGAGGTTGTTTGACCAAGACCAGAGTGGGTACCATGGATACTGATCACACTCAAGTGAACCGATCATGTCAGCGTATGTAGCAGCGCCGTAAGCCTTGAAGCAGTTAGCGAGAGGCTCTGCGAGACCTGCATAGAACTCAGATGTCTGCTCAGAAGGCATCATAGCGTTCTTACCATCTCTGCTGATTCCGAGCCACTGTGGGCAGTAAGAATAAGAACAGATGTGGTTAGCCTTGTAATCGTCATCTTTCCAGAGCTGTCTCATCTCTTCTGTTCTGTAGTAGAGACCATCGTCACCAACGAGATAGTCTTCACCTTCGATACCCCAGAAACGGAGATCGTGAACATCCTGCTCGAGAACGTCGCTCAAGAACTTGAATGCCAAGTTAGGATCTGGACAAGAAGTTGTAACAGCTACACCAGAGGACTGGTTGAGCTCGTCACCGTAAGAGTGCCACTGGTTATCCATACCAGCCTCGATTGTAAGACCGAGAGGTACATAGTCACATCCGAGAGCGTCAAGACGTCCACCGTCAAGGCTGTCGAGGTTCTGTGCGAATGGTCCCATAAGGCTGTATGCGAAGTCCCAATACTGGTCGCACAAACCGAGTACACGGCCTGTAGAAAGCATTGAGATGTAGTCATCGTAGGACTGTGTAGCGAAGTCAGGATCGAGAGCGCCCTTAGCGTACTCTTCGTTCATCTTCTTGAAATACATCTTAGCTGTATCTGTTGTGTTGTAGTCAACAACTACAGGGTTAGCAGGATCGTCAACGTTAACGATACAGCAACCATCGTTCGGATAACCATCCAAGAACATCGGAGGGTTCTCAAGACAGAAATACTTCCAACCATCTGTAAGAGCTGTGTAAGCAATGAGAGGTGTCTCACCGTCTGGCATTGTCTTATACTTCTCTACATAGTTGTCAAGAAGCTCGAAGTACTGATCCAATGTCTCAACTGTTGGATAACCAGCATCCTCAAGTACACGAACCTGGATCCAGAAAGCCTCACCATTGTGGCCTGTTGATGTATCGATTCCCTTATAGTGGTTACCGAATACGTTAGCCCAATAGATGTGACCATCTTCCATACGGAACTTGTCCCACTCCTCATCTGTGTACATTTCCTTGAGGTTAGGATACATATCAAGATAAGGATCCCATGCTACAAGCAAATCATTCTCCCAGAGAGTAACGGAACCGTCACCACCATCGATCAAGTCTGGGAGCTCGCCGGATGCGATGATAGCACCGATAGCCTCACCAGCCTGCTGACCTGTAAGCCAAGTCTCCTTAAGACGGACACCTGTCTTCTCAGCGATCAATTCCTGGATCTTGTTTCCGCTATTGATCTCAGTACCAGCCATTGCTGCGAACATCTTCATGTCCAAGATAGCTTCCTGAGAGTAAACAGCTTCGCCTTCAGCATTTGTTGTGTCTGGCGCAGCAGCTGTACCTGCTGTAGTGTCTGTACCGTTCTTATCAGTACAAGCAGCAAGAGCAGAAACTGCCATCATTGAAGCCATAACAACTGCAAATAACTTCTTTTTCATTTAAAGCCTCCTCATTATATTTACCGCTTTCGCGGTATATTGGTATCTAAATTATAAAATAGGTAGAATTGTGGCAACACCCTATGAACTCTCACATAAAAGGTGACAAATTCTACATAACAATAATATAATTTGTCAGTTTTTTTTGGGCAGTTTGCAACGAAACGTTTCACGCAATTAACGGTTGGTTTTGCGGTACTTAGAAGGCGTGCAGCCCTTGATTTCAATGAATTTGCGGATAAAGTAGTCTGTGTCTTTGTAGCCTACATCCTCTGCGATCTGGTTGATCTTCTTCTCAGTATTGATAACCTGCTTAGCCGCTTCCTTGATCCTATAATTTGTCAGGTAGTTTTTGAAACTCATCCCGTATTTTTTCCGGAAAACCTGTCCTAAGTAGGAACTGTTGATATGATATTTGTCCCCCAGATAGCGAAGGGAGATATTTTCTGCGAAGTGATCCTTGATCTCGTTTTCGACATCTGCCAGGATTCCTCGGGATACACTTTTTCGAAGTTCGGAAAGATAATTGGCATACTCTTTGGCGAATCGCTTCATGTGCTGATTACTGCCTCGGCTCAATGTATTCTCGAAAGAGTGCTCGGATATGTACTGGACGATCTCTTCCTGGTTGATACTGTCATCCTGCTCGCTTGCCAGGTGGATGAGCTGGAAGTGAAGGTAGTTGATGTTGAGGTCAACGGTGCTTCCGGTATTCTCGCCGTTACTCATCTCGGAAAAGAGACGGTCGATATCGGAATCGATCTTCTCGGCATCATTGTTTTCGATGGAGGCAATGACATCATCTATTGTATTCTTGCAAAGGATGATACCGTTCTGACCCACCTGCACTTCGTCCTCATAAAGGTAGATCTTCTTCTGGTTATGGAAACCCTTGATACTGTTAAGTCTGCTGCAGGAGCTGTAAGACTTTGACAGGGCTGAGATGCTCGGGACCTTCTTACCGCAGAGCATTCTTACAGGTTTTGTCATGATGACTTCGATCTTGCGGAGCATGAGGTTCAGGAACTCTTCCTCGGAGAGGTCACGCCTTGTAGCCATGTTGTCGCAATATATAAAACCTATATCATAGTTATCTTCATCATAAGATACATCGAAAATGAAATGGTTGGCGTTCTCTTTGAGGACTTCCCTGCAGGCATTGTAGAGCTGTCTCTGGAGAAGTCGCATGTCGTAGTCATCGGAATCGGTTGCTTCGGTGTTCTCGTACTCGTCGGCAAGCTCGATATCGATGAACCTGACGCCGCCCGTGATCTGCATATGGTTTGTTACATATGCCAGGTCGTCATCGCCGTATTTTCCCTTGAGGAGGGAAATGACATTCGTGGCAAGATATGCATCCGCCATTTTTTCCTGGTTCTCTTTTAATATTATAGATTCCTTATTAAGATTAGATACTTTTCGAAGAAGGGTAATAAGCTCTTCCTTGTTGACAGGCTTAAGAATATAGTCGAAGCAGTTATTGCGGATCGCTTTCTGCATATACGAGAAATCATCGTAGCCTGTGAGGATAACGAACTTTGCATCGGAGATGTTCTCCCTGGTGATAGCATCAAGAAGTTCGATGCCCGTCATGTTCGGCATCTGGATGTCGGAGATGATGAGATCGACCTGATTCTCCTTAAGGTAATTGTAAGCGTCCTTGCCGTTTGTCATAACGGCTGCGATCTCGTATCCTTCGCTCTCCCAGTTGACCAGGACCTGAAGTCCCTGAAGGATATACGGCTCGTCATCAATCAACATTACTTTTAGCATTTGAATTAACCCCTCTTTGTTATGTTTTCCATCGGTATCTTAATCACTACCGCCATGCCAACGCCTTGCTCGCTATCCACATAAAACTTTGCCTT
>CADCQX010000240.1 GCA_902803695.1 Oscillospiraceae bacterium | reverse complement strand
GGATACGTTATGCAGCTCAACGGACCGATGAACTTCTTCGCATGGATCTTCAGGATGTGGTCCGACAGCATCAACTCAGCCGAGAGATTGTTCGAGATCATCGATGCGATCCCGGAGATACAGGAAAAGGAAGATCCTGTGAGACTCGAGAAGCCTCGTGGCGAGATCGAGATCAACAACGTAACCTTCGGATACAAGGTCGGAAGACCGGTTCTTAAGGATATCAATATCAAGGTCAAAGAGGGTGAGATGCTCGGTATCGTCGGAAGATCCGGCGCAGGCAAATCGACACTCGTCAACCTGATCTCGAGGCTCTACGACGTAAACGAAGGATCGATCAAGATCGACGGCACCGACGTAAAAGACCTGGCACTTACAGACCTTCGCCGTAATGTTGCCATGGTATCGCAGGACACTTATATCTTCATGGGCTCCGTCGCGAAAAATATCGCATACGGCAATGAGAATGCCACTAGGGCAGACATCATCCGTGCGGCAAAACTCGCGAGTGCACATGAGTTCATCTGTAAGCTCCCTGACGGTTATGACACCATAATCGGTTCTGCGGGAAAAGAACTGTCGGGCGGTGAGAAACAGCGTCTGTCGATCGCGAGAGCGATACTCGCGGATCCTAAGATCCTCATTCTCGATGAGGCAACTGCAAGCGTTGATACGCAGACTGAAAAAGCGATACAGCATTCGCTTAAGGCTTTGGTAAAAGGAAGAACGACTTTGTCGATCGCACACAGATTGTCGACTTTGCGTGATGCTGACAGGCTCATCGTAATCGACGGCGGCCGAATAGTCGAAGAAGGAACTGAGGAAGAACTGAACAAAATTGAAAATGGTATCTACCACAATCTTTTGGAACTTCAGAACAAGTCCATGGCCCTTAACATGGATTTCTAAAAGTTAAAAAGGAGGATCATATGTCAGAAAATAATACGATAAGCATGTATGAGAAAAAGGCAGAGGAAATGACTGCCACACACATGATCACGGCGGAGGCTTTTTTCGAGAAGACAGAGGGAGGATTTCTAAGCCTTGAGTATGAAGGAAAACATTATGACAGGATCAAGGTCGTAAGGCTCTTTCCTTTCTCCGACGCGAACAGATACATCTCTGTTAGAGAGCACGACGGCAGCAGCGAGATCGGCATCATTGAAGACTTGGGACAGATGAGCGAGAAGACGCAAAAGCTTATCGAGCATCAGCTGAACCTATGCTACTTCACGCCGGTGATAAGCAAGATCTTTAAGATCAAGGATGAGTACGGATACGCCTACTTTCACGTAATGACTGACAAGGGTGAGTGCAAGTTCGCGATCAACATGGGATCGAATGCGGTTACGAAGCTGTCGGATACGAGACTCATCATCAATGATGTTGATGAGAACAGATTCGAGATCAGAGATGTAGACAAACTTTCTATGAAGGAAAGGAGGATGCTCGATTTGTTCCTGTAAATCGGGAAGATGATTCATGATATTACGTTATGAACTTCCGCAGCAGGCAAAAGACCTGATAAAACTCTCGGATGACGAGAGGATCTACTACGCCGTGCCGATCGATATCGACGATGATGGCAGCTGGTGTAATGATTCATACCTCGTTGTTACGACTTTGAAGGTCCATGTCATAAGCGGAGAAAAGATCAGAAGTTTTGAGATAAAGGAACTTAATAAAGCAACTGCTCAGGCAGGAGTCGGAAACGGCATCCTCGTAGTCGACCATAACGGAACGGAGAGGATCCTCGCGAATTATTCCGCCAAGCACTTAAGCCGCTATGCTTATGTCGCCAGAGGGATCAACATCCTCATATCGGGAAGATTCGAAGAGGTAGAAAGTAACGAGTATGAGAAGATCTGTCCTAAGTGCGGACACGTTATTCCGGGAATGAAGACATGCCCTCACTGCTCTGGTAACGGGAAATTCTTCGGAGGCTTTTTAAGGCTCGTAAGAACATACAAGAAGGACTTTCTCGGAGTGTTCATGATGATGGTCATTATCGCCATCATGACACTTCTCAGTCCTGAGATCCAGAAGCGTCTCATCAATGACGTTCTCAAGAAAAACGGTGACATGAAGACAGCCATGGGATTCCTGGGCATCATGTTCGCCTGCAGTATCGGTATCGTC
>CADCQX010000239.1 GCA_902803695.1 Oscillospiraceae bacterium | reverse complement strand
CGTGCATCTTCGTAAGGTCACATCTGACCATGAGTCCAGATTTGACTATACCTTTGCTACTCGAAAAAGAACAGACAACTATTCATTCAACAAATCCCGTGAGGCTCTGCTTTCATTCATGAAGGAGATCCTCAAGGATGAGCCTTATAAGGCTTTTCGCAAAAACTGTGATGAGCAGTTTGTATTCCATAAGAACAAGATACATCTGATCCCCGTTAATGAGCACCTTTTCGACAGGCTTAGGGTCGTTAAGATGGGACATTTCCCGGGTGAGATCAAGGAGACATTTGATAAAAGGATCTTTATCCCGTCACATTGTCTTGCCATTTCTCTTAACTTTAGTGATATAATCGATGAGAGAAAACTGACATTAAGCCGTGATGACGAGCGCCTTACCAGATATCTGAAGGGTGAGACGATCAACATGGAAGGCGGACCTTCAAAGGGTTATATAGTGGTCTGCGTTGATTCATATCCGCTGGGTTTTGCCAAGCTTCAGGGTGCAGGAAGCTTGAAGAATCTTTATCCTAAGGCCTGGAGGCTGTGATAAGCATTTTGTCGTTAGACAAAGGAGGATATTTTTAATGAGACGTGGCAGATTTATTTCGGCTATCTTGGCAACCCTTATTTTTGTTTCACTGTTTTCGGCTTGCGGAAAAAAAGTGATCGTCCTTGACAATAAGATCGTCAGGGCTGAAGACCCGTGGTATGAGACGACAAGGTTTAACGTCGGCTATGAGACTGCTCAAAATGAGATGATCGAGAGTCAATATATTGAGTATTGTTCTGATAATGTCTATGTAGCAGATATTATCTATAACCTTGAGACTTATGATCGCAGTTCTTATCTTTTAGTATATGATGATTCCGGCAACCAATTAAACCAGATTCCGATAGATACTCAGGACAGTTCCCAGATATCCATGATCTTATCTATAGTACCTGATCCTAAAGGTAATAATGCCACAGTCTTTTGCGATGTTTTCGGACTTGGAACCGGTTTTGCTTTCTGCTCCGCAAAGCTCGATCTCAGTTCAGGAAAAATGTCGGATATAACTCCTCTGACCGATCTTGACGGTAATCTGCTTTCAAGTGATTACGGGATCTCAGGCGTATATAACTGCGATGATTATACTGTTGTTGCCCATCAAAACGGGCTTGATAACGATCTGTATATTTATGAAGGAAATAAATGTATCAGTAAGATGGATCACTCAGGAGTAGATTCGATCTTTATACTCGAACAGTGTGTTTATAACTCGAGCTCAAAGAAGATAAGTGCTTCATCACTTTCTGAAGATCAATCTGAAATGTTCTTTTTCGATATCGATCCTAAGACCGGAAAAGTATCTGATGTGACTTATTCAGCTTTGGCTGATGTGGAAGATAACAATATCACAGATTATAACTGTACTTCCCGCGGTGATTATCTGAAAGTCGACAGCTTGGGAAATATCTTCAAATATGACAGGAAAAAAGGTCAGTCAGAGATCGCGATCGATAACAACTGGTATTCGCCGTTTTTCTCAGATTATAAGGATGAGACTACGGTCTTATCCTATTCAGAGGATAAGGCTGTCCTTATGACTGAAAAGTACAATATGATCGGATATCTGTTTTCTTATGAAAATACGATAACCGTTCTTAAAAAAGCCGATACGAATCCTCATGTCGACAAAAAGGTCATAGAGATCAGTGCACCGTTAGATACCTATTTTTCCGAATATCTCTCGGATGCGATCTTTAACTTCAACAGGACTGACAACGAATATCTGATAAGGGTCTGGGGCAAATATAACACGGGAGTAAAAAGCGGAAGGAAGATATCCTCTTTGGATCAAGAAGCCGAGAAACTCTATACTTTGATCCAGGAACTTAATGGTTCTGAAGCACCTGATCTTGTTATAGATCTTCAGAGAAGTTCTGCCATGAATGATGAATTGCTCCTTGATATCAGTGATTTTCTTGATCAGGATGTAAGAAAGAGGCAGTTTGAAAATATAATCGATGCGTCTAAGACAAACGGCAGATCTTATTTTCTTCCTGTTATCATAGAGATCGAGGGCCTGGAAGTAAGGACAAATGATATCCCTTCTGACTGCAAGGGTATGAATTTTGCTGATTTCGATAACTTCGTTCAGGAAAAACTGTCAGGGTTCTCTCCTTATGATTATCCGGATTCGGTATATTTCAATAAGAGAGGTTTCTTTCTGTCTTGTATAGACGTAAATTCAGCCCTAGGAGATACAGTTGACTTTGACTCCGAACAGTTCAGAGAAGCTGCTTCATATGCCAATGATAACTTCTTTGACATTGATTACGTGCCGTCAAAGATTGAGATGGATGATCTTATGACTGAAAAATCCGATATGGCAGTTCCTGATGCCAGGTATGTAAAACTAAAAGGTTTTATCGATTTTGTACACAGCATGAAATCCGATAAGGATGACTATACTTTGATAGGTACGCCTTCAGTTGATGAGTCAGGACTAAGATTCAATGTCTTGGAAAGTATTTCTGTTGCTTCATCCACAGACATGGAAGACGGATGCAGGAAGTTTATAAATTTTCTGTTTAACGGATCTTTTGCCGAGAACTCGGGATCATTCTCAGATATCATCTGTACAAATAAAGCAGTAATGGAATACTATCTTCCGATGACGATCGAAGTTATTAACCAGGCATACAGCAAGGATATAAACTCAAATATCGTATCTATGTCTGATATGAATTACTTTGGTTTTAAAGAAGCAGATGAGAAGATGGCGGATGAGTTTATAAAGTGCCTTTCTAATGTTACAAGGTATAATTATGCGGATCCCGATATCGTGCTCATAATCGACGAAGAGATGGCTCCATATTATGCGGGCGACCGATCTATAGATGATGTGATACAATATCTCAATGACCGAGTAGGTAAATATTTAAGTGAGATGAATTGATCTTTTTCGAGAAGG
>CADCQX010000238.1 GCA_902803695.1 Oscillospiraceae bacterium | reverse complement strand
TTGTATTCCCACATACTTTTTTCAGGGAGTGGTGACATTCGATCTATGGATAAAGAAAAGACAGGACAACTGATCACTGAACTCCGCAAGGAAAAGGGACTTACCCAGAAACAACTTGCGGATATTTTGAATGTCACGGATAAGGCCGTTTCCAAATGGGAGAGAGGCTTAAGTTTTCCCGATATCTCAATGCTTGAACCAATATCAGAAGTTCTCGGTGTCTCTATTATGGAGATCCTTGCAGGAAAGAAGCAGGATGAGAACGAGACTTTGTCACGCGAAGAGGCATTAAAGCTTATTAATGATTCTGTTGAATTGAGTGATGAAGAGATACGTCACAAGAGGGAAAGGAGCAGATTTGTCATCATTATCCTGATTGTCATATCTCTGCTTCTCATATCACTGACACTAAATGTCATTAGTTTAACAAGGTAAGGAGTACTGCAAGTGGAGTTTACGATAGTCTTTTATATCAGTTTAGCTATATTGTTGCTTATCCTGCTTGTTAATGTATCTCGCAGGTCCTTTAACGAAGAGTCATTTTTCGACAGAGTTCTGAGTAAGGAATTCCAGGGCTTTTTGGCTGTCTTCATTATTTTCCATCAGACAGTCATTACGTTTGATCATTTTTACTCAGGTAATCTGAGGGATGAAATGCTCCCGTTCTTTAACTACTACTATTACGGAATCCTTGCAGTAGCATTTTTCTTCTTCAGCTCCGGTTTTGGTCTTTTAAAGAGATGGATGACGGATGACACTTATATCAAGGGTTTCATGAGAAGAAGGATATTTACGGTACTTGTCCCGTTCTTTATCTGTAACTATATCTATCTTACCGATGCACTTTTGCACAATATCAGATCAGGCGGACACTTTCATCCTATTGAAGTAGTCTGCAGCTTTTTCGGAGTATTCCTTATAAATAATCAGATGTGGTTTGCGGTTGAGATCATGATCCTTTATCTGATATTCAGGATCGTTTTCGCGAAGATAAAAAAGCCGCTACACGGAATTATTATCATGACTGCTGCTGTTATTGTCATGGTCATCATCGGATTGTTATTAGGTCACTCTAATTCAGCTGTTATGTCATACTGGTTCATGGGAGAGTGGTGGTATAACACGATACTTATGTTCCCTCTCGGCATGCTCTATGCCTATAAGGAGAAGCGTCTCAATAAGATCTTCAAGACAGCGTTTGTGCCGCTCTTGATCGCATCAGCAATACTGTTTGTACTTGTCGACTTTATCCATCGTGGTCTTATAGAAAGATCCATCTACTGGACGGAGACATTCGATTCACCGCATCCGCTTTTGGATAAGCTTCACGGTTTAAGTGTAGAGACAATATTCGAGATCATATTCCTTGTACTTGTATTGACGATCATGTCACGTGTTAAGTTCGGAAATCCAATCCTTAAACTGTTAGGGAAGATATCTCTAGAGATGATAATGCTCAATTATCTGTTCTGCTCAAAACTGTATTTCCTCTATTCAAGATATGGGGTCTATATTTATTTGATAGCGGTATTTGCAGGAACAGTAGTAAGTTCAGTAATTGTATACTATATAAAGAACATCGTACTTGAGAGAAGAACAAGATTGTTCGACGGCAAGGTAAACTGATAAATGACAATAATATAGCCGCGGGGAACATCTGATCCTCGCGGCTATAACATTGGGTTTAGAAAAAGAAATTATCTAGTCTTGATCACTGCTTCCTTGATACATTCATATAGTTCGACACCTACAGCTGTTACAACAAAGATGGTAACGGCTCCGTACTTGCCGAAGAAAGAGCTGTTGTTGGTCACAAGGAAGATCATCATCGTAAAGATGTGCATGATGTAGATGCCGAGCGAAGACCTTTTTCCTATCTTCTCTGCATATGTTCCCATACCGAACTTAGGAAACTTCAGGCAAAGAAGCACGAGTACTATCGTAAGCACCTCACATCCGACAAATGGCACTTCCACGCCCTTTTTATACGTATTCAGCTCGAAAATGGCCGCTACACTTGCTATGACAGCAAGGACCGGAAGTATGATGGAGATGAACTTTATGTTCAGGATATTTTTTTCGAACCTTCTTATGAGCATACCTGTTAACGGATATGAAAGACCGACCAGGATAGCATTTCTGAGCTGGTAAGGTTCACCGATATTCAAGTGTGACAAGATAACATATGCGGCGATGAGTACCGGACCAGCAAATACAGCATGCTTTAAGATCTTTATCTTATTAAGGATAAGAAGGATGACGAGAGCATACAGGAGCGAACCAAGGAACCACAGATGTTCAGAGAACGGTGAGAAGTTGTAAAGAACGAAGTCAAGGATCTTCTTGGATGTGAAGTATGGCCTCATATCGATCCTTCCCATGGTTATCTTGTCACCGATGGCTGTAACAACTCCGTAGAACAGGTTTGCACCGACAAAGAAGATGAGCATTCTCTTGGTCTGTTTGAGGAGTCTTTTCATCATCTCCTTAGAGTCGTCTCTGTAGAGCATATAGCCGCAAACTACGAGGAAGAAGGGAACAGCTGTCTTACCGAAAGTGATAAATACATTTCCTGCTTTACCGTCAAACGGCCAGTGAATGGTAACTACCAGGAACGCCATGATTATCCTCATGACATCTATGGAATGGTTACGGGATGTATTGATATCCTGCTGTCCTTTAAGCTTGCCTGTAATAAGAGAGATAATATATTTATCCGTTCCGCTGATTATGGTAGCTGCACCGATAGCCATGAGGATAGTAAGGATAATGTACATGGACGGAGATGCTACTCTGAACATAGAACCGTCCTTAAGTCCCATAAGGAAGAGGTTATGTATCAGATAAAGTTCCAGAGATATGGAACCCAGGAATTTAAGCACAGGGTTACCGAATCTGACTTTGAGCATGATAAGGAGTACGAACATGACAAAGCAGATAATGAATGGAAGCTGTACTACAAGGCAGCGCAGCTTATCTCCATATCTGGGATCTACGCCCGGGATCTCACTCCAGTAAGAATAAGTATGGAGAGCATATATGGTCTGCTTGTAGAAGAGTACAGTGAGCACTCCGAAAACAGGGAGGAGAACGATGTACGCCTTGCGCGCAATCTTTGTGATCACCTCAGAATGCTTGGAGACAACGATACCTATTACAAAGAGGAAAGAGGAGTTAAACCACCACTCACCCATGAACCAGTAGCTGCATGAGAAATCTTCACCATGGCACAGATAAAGGCTTCCTGCCATCATTCCGAGAACAAAGATGGTCATGACGATCGTTGCTGCCGTTCGGTTCTTTATGAGTTTGTAGATGATATAGAAAGCCAGATAGAGGATAGCGATCTCAACGATATACCACATATGGCTGTTGATGAGATAGAAACCGCTCAGGATCGCCAGAAGTTCCAATGGTGTATATTTTGCTCCGCAGATACAGGAAGCAATGGTAAATACAGCGATACATGAATAGAAAGGAATCAGTATCGTAATGAGTCGCTTTTTAAGAAAACCTTTGAGGTAATCCTTTTTAGTCTTAAGGCTGGTATAAAGTCCGTAGCCTGAGAAGAAGAAGAATATACCTACGAAGATAACGCCGCATTCTGACAGGAACTCAAATGGTCCCGCTTTTTCGAGCAGGTCCTGAGACAGGTGATGAAGGATAATAGCTACTGCGGCAAAGCCCTGTATTGCTTTGGAAGTATCAAGACCCAGTGGCTTTTCCTGCCATTCATGTCGCTTGGAAACCTTGGCGCCTGCGATCAGGACTGCAACAAGAATGACTGCAAGTAACCACAAAGGGAAATTAAACTCAGTAAAACTCTTGAAAAAATTAGTGCTCTTGCGAGGCGCAGATGTGGAGTTGGAAGGATCCGTTGTCTGCGTCTGTGTCGTGCCACTTCCGTCGGAGGAACCTACCGGAGTTATATCGGTTGTAAACGGATCGGCTTCAATAGGCAATGTCTCTCCGTCATATTTGATACTTCCTTCTATGTACTCAGCTATATAGTCGAGGAATTCCAGATCTTCGTCTGCAAAAGTCACAGTCTCGCCGGAATACGAGAAATCTATCAGGAAAATGTTGAACTGGTGCATCCTTCCCGTAGATGTCAAAAGCGAATACTGGTAGCCTTGAAGCGTTTCATCTCCTGAAAGCTTGAAAGCAAGCTTAAAGACAGGCAGTTCACCCGTATCAGCCAGACCATAACCGTAGACCTCACTACTGTTCATGTTCTGCGTTGGTTCGTAGTCGCGCCATGGATCTTCAACAAAAGATTCCGCAGAAGTGTCGTTTGGAGCAGCAACCTCAAGTTCCGTAATAATGAAGACCTGGTCTTCGTTCCCTGAAATAGTTCCAAGAGGAGACTGGAATTCGATACCCATATATTTATAGGTATCCTGAACGTTGGTATAGGTCATCTCTTCTTCTTCGAAAATAGGATCATCCTCGTCCATTCCGACCCACATGACCATATCGAATTCAGGCGGTATGGTGAAAGTCAATCCGTCGGGCATGGTATATGTTTTTCCTTCTTCGTCAGCCGATACGGCAAATGAGAAGGAAGCGACCATGAGCATGGCGGTCAGAAAAATGCATAAGATCTTTCTAAGTCTCATAAGTTTCCTCCTTGCGGTTTTCGTTAAGTTAAATCTAACAATATATATTCATTGTTACAATCGACCGTTGGTAGAATGCCCTGTTTGCAGGGGTTTTAGCTTGTTTGCGCCAAGTGAGGAGGAAATGCTTTTGCGCGAAAAAATCTCCTTCATAAGGAAGGAGATTTAATTAATTACCTATATCAGTCGTTTATTTCATCTGCGTACAGATCTTTGATATCGGGCATCTGATCAGCTTTATATTCTTCGCCGAGCCAGGTCTTGTGATAGTGCTCTCTTCTGTATTCTTCAGGAGTGAGACCCGTCTGTTTCTTAAAGACCTGAATGAAATGGCTCTGCGATGAGAAGCCCAGGTAGTTGGCAATATCCAGAGAAGATTCGTTAAGATAGCGAAGCATCTTGGTCGCGATCTTGATCTTCTCATCTCTGATGTACTGGCTTATCGAGATGTTCATCTCCTGCTTAAAGAGTTTGGATAAGTAGCTCGGGTTAAGCTCGAGAGCATCAGCGATCGATTCGATAGAGAGGTTCTCCTGGATATGCTCTCTGATGTATTCGATGGAAGCGACGATATGCTTGGAGATACCGATCTTCTGCTTTTCCGATTTCATCTTCTGACAGTAGTACTCAGCCATCTGCCTGTGAAGAGCAACGATCTCGTCAACGGAATTGCACGCATCGATCTTTCTGATAAAGATATCACTGATGGTATAGCTTACGGTAACATCGAGTCCTGCCTGGATGCAGAATCTGCTCAACAAAGCGGCAGTGATGATCGAGTGATAACGCTGGCTTACGACAGGATCAGTGCTCAGAGGACTTCCCTTGAGCTTAAGAGCAGTCGGGTGGTTATAAAGTCTCTCGAGAGACTTGGTATCTCCGCTTGCGACTACATCATAAAAGATCATCTCGCGCCTGAAAGCGTCGGATGAACCCCATTCTTCAGGGTTCTCACGTTCGCGATTTTGAAGGAGCAACCGTTGTAAATCTTTATCTATGTTTATCATATTGTCACCATTTAGATATGTATCAGTCGATAATCCTTATTTCCTTGATAACTGGCTGGTCTTCTTCTGCAACTGCACCGTTTTCTCCGCTGTTAGGAGTGTTCTCACAGATCTGGTTAACGATATCCATACCGTCTGTTACGTGGCCGAAACCTGCGTAGTTACCGTCGAGTGACGGATAATCCTTATGAACGATGAAGAACTGGGATGTTGCGCTGTTAGCATCATTTGCTCTTGCCATAGAGATCGTTCCTGCAACGTGCTTGATATCGTTGGTGATTCCGTTTGCAGAGAACTCGCCGTAGATAGGCTGGAGTTTCTTTGCATCCTCATCATTCTTGGCAGCGCCGCCCTGCATCATGAAGCCGTTGATGATACGATGGAACTTTGTTCCGTTGTAGAAGCCGGAGTTAGCAAGCTCTACGAAGTTTGTAACGGAGATAGGAGCTACATCAGCATCTAGTTCAACACTGATCACGCCGTAACCTTCGATCTCGATTTCTGCATGATGAAGACCTGAGAGCTGTTCCTTACCTGTGTTGATGTATCTTGTGGACTGGTATTTGCCACAGCCTGCGAAGGCAAGGAAGATACTGATGATCAAAAGTAGGGAAGCAAATCTTGCGGTTTTTCTCATAATGTTATACCTCTGGAATAGAATACAATCATTATAATAAAAATATCTAAAAAAATACATACAATTAGGTTCTGTGGA
>CADCQX010000237.1 GCA_902803695.1 Oscillospiraceae bacterium | reverse complement strand
GCCACGTACTTACTGAAAAGTACCGTTCCGATGATGCCTGCGATCACCAATACTCCCATTACTATTCCAAATATCTTTGCCTTTTTCATTTTCGTTTTTCTCCTTGTTTCTCGTTTGATGGGCTTACCTTACCAGACTTTTTCGAGCCGTGTCGGCGAAATCGCACAAGTTGCACTTTGGGATGTCTATCATGCATTTTCGAAAAAACTATTGACCGAAACCAATAGTGATGATAGTATCTATTTACCTACTTAACCTGTGGGTAAATAGATTTAAGAGGAAATACCAATGGCAGATAACATCAGATACATTTACGCAGACAACGCTGCGACCACAAAAATGAGTCAGACCGCCCTCGATGCGATGCTCCCGTGCATGACCGAATTCTTCGGCAACCCGTCGAGCCTTTACTCCATCGGCCAGAAGGCAAAGGAAATTCTGGAGGAATCACGTCAGATCGTGGCTGATCAGATCAATGCATCAGTTAAGGAGATATATTTTACTTCAGGCGGCAGCGAGGCTGATAACCAGGCAATCAGAACAGCAGCCGTGCTCGGTGCGAAGAAGGGCAAGAAGCACATCATCTCCACCAAGTTCGAGCATCACGCCGTACTTCATACATTAAATAAACTCGAGAAAGAAGGCTACGAGATCATACTTCTCGACGTCGGCAGCAAAGGCATCGTCGATCCTGAGGATGTTCGTAAAGCCATCAAGGACGACACGGCTCTCGTTACGATCATGTACGCCAATAACGAGATCGGAACAGTCCAGCCGATAAAGGAGATCGGCGCCATCTGCCGCGAGAAGGGCGTTTTGTTCCATACAGACGCAGTTCAGGCAGCAGGCCACCTTCATATCGACGTTATTGACCAGAATATCGACATGCTCTCCATCTCGGGTCACAAGTTCCACGGTCCGAAGGGCTGCGGCGTTCTCTATGCTAAGAAGGGGATCATCTTAAGTAATATCATCGAAGGCGGCGCACAGGAGCGCGGCAAGCGTGCCGGAACTGAGAACGTTCCTGCTATAAGAGGAATGGCAGCGGCACTTAAGGAAGCTGTCGAGAATATCGATAAGACAGCAGCTCACCTTATTCCACTCCGTAATAAGCTCATCGAAGGACTTAACAAGATCCCTTATTCAGAGCTCAACGGCGATGCTGAAAACAGGCTCCCGAGTAACGTCAACTTCTGCTTTGAAGGAATCGAGGGCGAATCACTTCTCTTGCTTCTCGATGATAAGGGCGTATCCGCTTCTTCAGGTTCTGCCTGCACATCAGGTTCCCTCGACCCGAGCCACGTGCTCCTGGCTATCGGCCGTCCGCACGAAGTCGCTCACGGATCATTAAGACTGTCACTCGGCGAGGATGCAACTGAGGAAGATGTTGATTATCTCATCAAATCCGTAACTGAAGTAGTAACTTACCTGCGTAACATGTCCCCGTTCTGGAGAGATCTCACAGAGGGTAAGCGCCCGCACATTTTTGCAGAATAATAAGGAGAATAATTATGGCTTTATATAGTGAAAAAGTAATGGATCATTTCAGAAATCCGAGAAACGTCGGCACGATCGAGAACGCTGACGGCGTCGGCGAAGTCGGTAACCCTGTCTGCGGCGACATCATGAAGATCTACCTTAAGATCGAGAACGACATCATCACAGATGTTAAGTTCGAGACTTTCGGCTGCGGCAGTGCCATCGCATCCAGCTCCATGGCTACCGAACTCATCAAGGGCAAGCCGATCTCAGAGGCGCTGACTCTCACCAACAAGGCGGTCACCGAGGCCCTCGACGGACTTCCGGCTCATAAGATCCACTGCTCCGTCCTCGCCGAGGAAGCTATCAAGTCCGCCATCAAGGATTACTACGACAAGAACGGCATCGCGTACGACAAGTCCATCTTCCCGGACGAGCCGTCCTGCGACCACTGCTGTCACACAGTCTGATCGTTATCGGAAGTCAGTTCCGGCAACGGACTATCCTGCTTGATCTGCCTCATCTCATCGTAAAGGGTTGCGACCCTGCTGCGGTAGGATGAGGCATTTTTTGAGATCTCTTCTTTGAGGCTGCTGACTTCTTCCAACTTCTCACTAAGAAGCTGCTTCGTCTGCTCCTGGGCCTTTGCACGCTCGATATTATCTCTGTCGCTGGAATAATTGCCGTAGCGTGGCAGGATCTCAGTGCCATCATAGATCTCCTTGAGCTCGCCGTCCGTACCATAATAATAGTATTGGTTATCTACCCTATGCATATTTTTCTCGAAATCTTCCTTCTTCTCCCTCACATCATTGATCTTGGCTTCAACGGAATTTTTCTTGTTAGCTTCCGCACGGTACTTCTCATAATTCTCCAATATCTCTGAGATCTTTCCGAAGTATTCCCTGTCCTTGTCCTCGGTCGCATCTATAGCTTCCTGTGTCCTGATCTTCATGGCGTTAAGAAGGATCGACATATTATCACAGATCCACCTGAACGAGCTAACATCATTGAGCTTACCTGCGCACATGATCCTGCCGAGGAGCGCATTCGCATCATCCGGCTTCTCCCCTAATATACGGACAAACAGGTCATCCGCCTCCGAGTACTGACTGTTCTTCATCGCCATTATAGCAGAAGTGTAGACATTCTCGTCACGGACAAATTCATAGTCCAAAGTATTGCCGCAGAACAGACACTCATAGATATTACGGTTGAGGTTGATGATCATCTCGCCGCCGCAGTTAGGGCACTCACCCTTTCTCATCTTCTCTGAAGGGATCTTGACTTCCTCAGTCGCTTCTTCATGCTGTTCCGGCTCCATCTCCTTAAGTTCGTTATATATAGCGTCTATCTTCTCTTTGAGCTCTTCCGCCTTCGCCTTATACTCAACATCCAGAGACGTCTTCTCAGATCTCTGCTCCCTGTGGTACGCGAGCTGCTGCTTTCTTTTTTTATCTGCCACTGCCACATATACGGCAAATCCGATAGCAAACGCAAAACAGATGACCAGCCATACGGCGAGTCCTATATAGTTTATGAACAGAAAAGAACCAACACCCAACGCGAGATATATCAGCGCCACCGGAATATGCTTCATGACAGAAGGGCCCTCCAATTCCTTGACGGTCTCCTCCTCCTGCTTTAATGCTCTCTCATATTCTCTGGCCTTAGTCGTGACATCCTTATACTCATCCGCGAGTTCCAGCATCTTATCGAATTTCTCAAAGAACGCCATATCCTCATCAAGTGCATTTTCCTTCGCGAAAAACACCTCCTGCTGAACCCTCTTGAGATCTCCCTTATATGACTTCGTAAGGTTCGCAAACGAGTCAAAAGACCTTACTTTCGCGGCACATAAAACCTTGCCCCGAAGTGCTTCAAAATTATGCGGGTCTTTCGTAAGGATAAACTTAAACTTCTTAAGTGCAGACGGGAACTCCATCGCCTTCAGTGACCTGTTCGCCAGTTCCTGAAGATCTCTAAGCTGGAAGAATTCGTAGTTATACGTGGCTCCGCAGAAAGAGCACTCATAGAGCTGACGGTCCTCATGAACTTTCAACTGACCGCCGCAGCTGGCACAAACGTGGCTTTTTACAAGAGTCATATAAACCCTCCCGTCAACTTAAACTCATACTATCTGTTCTGTTGTATAGAGATTTCTTCCCTGTGCCTTTGATTCATACGGGATCAGCTTAAATCCGTCTCCCGCCACGGCGCACCTTATCATCTTCTTCGTAAGATCCGGAACAGTCTCATCATTAAGAGCCTCATCCGTATCCATCCAGACGACTTCGCTGTTCTCGTCATTGTCGGACCTTGCATCACCTTCAACATATTCCGCCTCGAAAACAGCATACCAGTCCTTGGCGCTGAACCTCATGCCGATTAATTTCCCCGCTTTAACGGTAACGCCCGTCTCTTCTTTGTATTCTCTTACCAGGGTCTCTTCCGGTGTCTCACCGAAATCCACATATCCGCCCGGAATGATGAGCATTCCTTTTCCTGCTCCGTACGTATGACGTGCCAAGAGAACTTTGCCGTCCCTGATGCATACTCCTGCAACAGACTGGCTCCAATTAGTTTTTCCGAGATCAACTGTAGGCATATATATTTCCTCTTTTCTCTTTCCCTTTTCACATTATACTACACGCAAAAAGAAGGCAGACCATCCTCAAACCTGATGATCTGCCAACGTATATCATATGGAAAGTCAATTATTCGTACTCTATTATGCAGGAGAGATATCCGCTATAAGATGGTGCCGCCTCAAGGATATTGTCAGGCACATCCATAAGGACATCGCCCTTACCTTCGACATAGATCCATGCGACCTTGTCTTCCTTCATCGTATCTCCTGACTCAGTCTTACCTTCGAAAGAAGGCTCTCCGCTCAGCCAAAATTCGTCCTGGATCTTGCTATTTGATCCGTCAGTTGTCCACTTATAAGTTCCGTCAGAATCCAGCGAACCGCCGACCATGAAGACATTGTTTTCTATCTTGGTATACATGAACATTCCTGCGACCAGAGATCTCTCGCTCTCGTCAGATAATGTAACGAGATGACCGCCCTTGGATTCAGCCAGAGCCTCAAACTCAGACCATGTCATGTCGGCAGTTACGATCTCATATTTGTGCTCCTTCGGAATATCGGAATTCTCCAGCATGGAGATCACTTCATCAGCACTAAGAGAGCCTCCGAGGAACATCATGTTTTTGCTGTCGATCGCTTTGTCGTATTCCTCAACGGTTGTCTTCTCGCCGTTAAGGAACCAGATCGGCTCATCGAGATATTTACTTGTGTCAAACGGATCTGCATCTTCTTCGAAGAACTGTGCTTCACCAAATGCAGTAACTTCGATCTCACCGTTATCATCCATCTTCATCAGTGTCTCTTTTTGGAGAGCACCGGCGTAGTCCGCGTTGGAGTTGTAGATAACGTTTTCGAAAGGCTTATAGTAGTATCCGTGATTTCCCATGACACCGTAGCCCCAGTTGTCGATAGGCTTTTTGAGCTCGCCGTCGGAATAGGAATAAACGCTTACCCAGTACCATTCGAGGTTGACTACAAGTTCCGGGATGTCATCATCGTCGATATGGATAAGTCCGAAAGTCACGCCGTCCATCGAAGCAGATTCTTCATTTATGACATCGATATAATCATAAACATAAGCCGGCAAGTGAACGATCTCACCTTCATCTATAGTCTCGGAAACAGACTCGGAGACCGACTCAAGATCTTCATCGCTCGTAGCAGCTCCAGTTGTTTCAGCTGTCGTCTCGGAAGTTTTTTTCTCTTTTTTTCCGGCATCTGCTTTGCTGCACGAAGCAAGCATAAGTGTCGCCATGATGGCGGCTGCAATAGTCTTCTTTTTCATAAGATTACCTCTGATCATTCTTACAGATCATTTATCTGCTAAGTTAATGACGAGAGGATATCATTTTCTGTCCCATCCGTACTTTCTTATTCCCATGATCTTTTCCTCCTATCCCGAAAGCATTATATCCGAAATATTAAAAGACCCGTCGCATTTGGTACCAGACTGCGCCGCCGTGGGTCGACACGGAAACGCCTTCGTTTATAAAACCGAATTTGGCATAGTAATGTACAAGTTCTTCCTTGCATGTTAAAACGGCGCCCTTGCAGCCGATCAAGCGGGCATATTCGAGAAAAGAATGAAGTGCGAGCTCGGCGACGCCTTTTCGACGATGATGAGGATGGGTCTCGACACCGAAGATCATCTGCCAAGTTCCGTCATCATGATGAAATGACGTATCGGAATACATCTCGTCAGTGAGATCTTTTTCATGCGTGACAGGACCGTCGACCACTCCTATGATCTCGCCGTTATATTCGACCAGAGTGAAATTATCCGGGTATGCATGAACACGCTCGGAAATAGTTTCCTCCGAAGCAGCTTCGGCCTCGGGGAAACAGATTTTCTCTAGTCCGGCGATCTCATGATCGTCGCACAGGAAAGCGTGCCTTACGATGTAATCAGTTGTTATCATAGATATCCTCGGTAAACGTGAGGCTTCCGCGGTATCCAGTGTAGGTGCGGTTGAAGATCAGTCTCTCGCTCATCGGGAACGAACCCAGGATAAACTGGATATCTTTCTCGAGGGCGATCTCCCTGTCATTACTGCTTCCGATAAGAAGCGTGATCTCCTGCTCTTCCTCGCGGATTGCTTTGTTGATCTCATACTGATCGGTAAGGAACAGAACCTTAGGCGGTCTTGCATATTCAAGGTCTTGGATCTCCTTTATGATTCGATCCTTATCTTCCTGCCTGAAGATCGGCTCGGAGATGATAACGAGTACCGGCGTGAAGCTGTAATCGTTGGCCAGATATCTTGTGAAACCTATTGCATTATTCGCATCTGAAACTACAGCAAATCTCTTCCAGCTTAAGACACCGATAGCCTGCTCCAGATAGTTATAGACATACTTTTCTTCACGTGCGATCACCTTCTCCACGAGATCGTTATCCAGGTCTAGTGCTGATGCCACATCCCTGACAAATCTCGTCGTGTCAGTCGCGCCGACGAACATTCCCGGAATACGGATAAACGGGACACCGAGTTTCTTCTCGAACTTTTTGGCAGGACCTGTAAAGAGCCACGGGCTGATAACGATATTAAGAGCTGCACCGGAACACTTCCTTATCGTGTCGATTCCCTGACCTTTGGTAAAGAACGTATTCACCTTAAGTCCCAGCTGACTTAAGATGCGGTCGATCTCTTCGAGAGCGCCGCTCCAGAACGGATCATGATAAGGGATGATCCCAAAGATATTAACAAGCTTGTCGTCCTTCGGAACATCTGTTTCGATGACCTGATCGATGAAGGTATTCCAGACTGTCTCATAGCCTAAGTTGCTGTCACCGGCAAAACCCGGAGTCTCGATCGGATAAACGGGGATCCCCTTCTCGGAGAACTCGTTGGTGACGCTTACGATATCGTCGCCGATGATTCCGGCCGTACATCCGGTAAGGACAAAATATGCATCTGCATCGATTATGTCTATTGCACCTTGGATCGTGGTCCTTAGCTTATTTGTTCCGCCGAAAACGACTTCTTTTTCGAGCATGTTAGAAGAAGGGATGGAAACAGAACTTACAAAGCATGAACTCTTGTGACCCGACTGACCCTGATCGGATGCAGAGGTCTGCATGCAGCAGCCGGGACCCGAATGGTAGATCGGGCATACTCGGTCGATGGCGCCGAGGACTGAATTGATACCTGCCAATACGCAGCCGCCCTTTGGGTTTTCCATTACATTAGACACTTTAGTTTCCTCCCTCGGTTATATACTTAAACGGGTTTTGCTCATACCAGGAATCCTTATACGGGAGCTTCGAATGAGCAGCAAGTTTTTTATTGAAACCCGGGTTTTCCAGCTGGTCCGCGATCTTGTTTCCGAGGAACAGAAGTCCGTCGTAACCCATGGTCGGACGCTTGCCGTCGAGAACGTGAGTTGTCGGAACGCCGAGCTTAGCGGCCCACTCCGGAACACCGATAAAAGCATCCGGCTTAAGACGGTTGACGAGATTTACCTGTTCGAACGGCTGCATGTTCGCGATGTCGATCACGAAGTCTTTGTGAATGCCGTTAAGGTACTCGATATCGATCTGTGCATCGTCATCATATGTCGGAGTCTCAAGACCGATAAGTTCCATTCCAAAGTCGTCGATAAGAGCAGCTGCAGCAAAGGAACGTCCCGTACCGCCGCAGATGAATACTCTCTTTCCCTGAAGTCTGTCACGGATCTTTTTTACCAGTGGCTCGATCCTCTCGTGCTCGCGGGCGATGATCTCCTCGACTTCCTTTTCTTTTCCGATGACCTTCGCGATTCCTCTGTACCACTTATCTGTGTTACGGATACCGATAGGCATTACCGTATGTGAATACGGAATATCGTAGTCCTCTTCCAAAGTCTTCATGAACTCGTCTGCGAAGACCTTACAGATGGATGTAGAGGCCTGGGCTGCAGGGATCTTACGGATCTTCTCAAGAGAACTGTAGAACGGGATGTAGTTAACCTTAGCTCCGAGAAGTTTGAGCATTCTCTCCATCTCTTTCTGGTCCGCATAACTTACGGTAGTCGGAGCAAAGAGATTTATGAGACCTTCCTCTTTTTCTATCTTCTGATGCTTGAGAATATATTTGTTGATGGAGATAAACGCTGCATCAAAACCCGATGCACAGATCTTGGATTTAAATCCTTCACAGTGTATCGGAACAAGAAGAGTATCAGGATAGTCCTTCTGAAGGCTGTCACAGATCGCATCCACGTCATCACCGATGATGCCGGACGCACATGAAGTAAAGACAAAGATAAGCTTCGGTGAGTATCTGTCTATAGCTTTCTCCACTGCTTCACGAAGCTTCGGTTCGCCGCCGAAGACTACGCTTTTCTGATCGAGATTTGTTACGATCAGTCGCGGGTTCTTTACGTTTCTTACACCTCTGTGGATCTGTCCGACGCGGTACATATCGATAGCCATGATCGCACATCCCACACAGCCTTGAGGCGAGTGAGAGATGAAGACCGCATCTTCAAGAGACATCAGCGCGGCAAGGCTATTGATCTGCTGGCACTGAAGTCCCTGGGCAAAGCTCCTGTCCGCCCTTTTAAGACATCCTTTTCTGAAATTCTCTTCGACTTCCTTACCTGTCGAGCCCAGATCATTGACTCTTCCGGGCTTGCTCTCTCTTACACCTGAGTAAGTTACTTTAGCCATGTCGTTCTCCTTTCATTAAGTTCTCAAAGATCGATTGTTATCTATCTTATTGTAGTAGCCTGCGATCTTGTCGAGCGCGTCCGTGATCGTTGTCTCGATATCGAATACCGAGATCGCTCTTTTCTCGAACTGCTTTTGTGCCTGAAAACCGATCTTCTTGCAGACTACCGCACGGCAATCCTCGATGGCCGTGACCTTCGCTGCCACTTCTTCACCGCCGCCGCAGCCGTGCCCTGAGCCGGAGCATCCGTTCTTGTCGCCGCACTTGGCAGCGCAGCCGTCCGCGTCTGCTACTTCGCGCTTTTCGTAGAGCTCGTAATCCGTGCCTTCGACCTTATAGATCAGGAACTTTTCGACTTCACCGAACTTAAGGTCAGTATTGATGCCGTCGGAAGATCCGATCGCTATGTAATATGCCATTTTTAAATCTCCTTTTCGAAAAAGGTTATAAACGAGAATATACCAAGCACAAAAGATGCACTCGGTATATTCCCACACGTTTTATCAGTTAAATCGGGAAACTGCTACTGTATAGATGTCCTCGATGAGGCGGATACCGCCCTCATAACCGACATATGATCTATCGAATACCACCTTGTCCTGTACAGGCCAGGAGATATTCAGGAAGTTGCCCTTGAGGCTCTCGGTCACTTCTTTTTCGTAGTAACCGCCGAGTACCAGCGGATATCCGTGATAGTCGTGCTCTTTGATCTCACTATGGATCTTATAGCCGTCTGTCTCGAAGGATACCTCGGCCTCGATACCGAAGTTGAGCTTTTTGAACTCTTCGGTGATCTGATCTCTGTAATTCTTAGGAGTGTCATCAACGACGAACTGCTTTGCAGGGATGAGACCTAAGTCGTTTACCAGGAACTTTGTGATCCCGAGTGAATATTGTGCGTCAGCCACAACAGTGAACTGTTTGTTGATGACGCGGTTCTCGAGGAAGAGGTCTGCGTATCTTCCGATGAGGTAATAATAGTAGTCCTCGTGTTCCTTGATCACCGCTTCAACCTTTGCTTCATCAACTCCTGCGAACTTACCGACTTCTCTTAGAAACTTACTGGTCTCTGTGGCGCCGATAGGAAGCGTCGGATAATGAAGATAAGGTGTACCGAACTTACGCTCCATCTTCTTTACGTTACTGAGTCCCACCCAAGGTGAAACGAGAAGATTGAACTCTGCTTCAGGGATCTTGTTGATGTTCTCGATGCCTCTGTTGTAGCCGAATATCGTGTTAGGAGTCAATCCCAATTCGGCAACAAGCTTTTCCAATGCCCTGAGATTTCCGAGCCAGAAAAGATCCTGATAAGGAACATCAGCCCAGATATTGATAAGTCCCTTCTGCTTCTTGTCGGACTTCTTGAGATACTGTTCAACGATCGCGTCTACGACCTGCTCGTGGCCCTTGTAGTTGTTGCCCTTAAATCCTGCAGTCGGTGCGTAGATAACAGGCTTATCAGCATCTTCAAATCGAGAAACGACTTCACCCGAATCATCACCTACGATCTCAGGGATACATCCCGTGAGAACAACATATAGATCTGCATCTATGACTTTAAGAGCATTGTCTATAGTCGAATTAAGTTTCTTAACGCCTCCGAATACAACGTCCTTTTCGTTGATGCTCGTACAAGGAAAGATGTTCGGGGAAAAATATCCCGAGCTTCCGTTGGTATCGGAAAGTTTCTGTGCGCAGCCCGGACCCGAGTGGAGGATCGGCAGAGCCCTGTCGATCGCCTGCACGGTCTGCATGGCAGCCAGTGCGCATTTATATCTTTGCTTATCAAGTAATTTAGCCATTATTTACTCTCCTCCAGGAATGTATCAACATCCTGCTTGTACCACCAGTCTGTATATGGAAGCTTGGATCTTTTTGCGAGGTTTTCCTCGAAGCTTCTGTTCTTGATCGCGTCAACTATCGTTTTCGCGAATTCCAGAGTATGCTTGTAACCGAATATCATATACTCGTCGGCTACATAGATAGCGGGTGTTCCGTTCTTGATCGCCCATACCGTTGAACCCGGATGACGTGAAAGGTACATATCAGGCTGATACTTATGAAGGATATTCATAACTTCATAGTTCTGCTGATCCGCTACGCTTGCCTCGAAGTCGATATCGTTATCGAGGAGGTACTTCATCGAAGGCGGAACATCACCGTTCTCATATTTCTTGTCGTAGTGCCAGGCAAGTGCCCATACGACCTTGATGCCGAGTTCGTCAAGTACTCGTGATACCTCGAACGTATAGCCCGGACCCATTCCGAGAACAGCCGTAAGTCCCTTAAGTTCCTTCTTGACCTCTTCGATCTGAGGAAGATAGATAGCACGCTGCTCTTCGATATATTTCTCGACCTTCTCGGATCTTCCTGTTACTCTTCCGATCTCACGAAGCCAAGCCTCAAAACCCTTGATACCGCACTGGTTGATGCTTCGGATGTAAGGAACTCCGTATTTTTCTTCGAGTACGTTACCCAAGTAGTTACCCAAAGTACCGCAGATACATGTTGTAGCTACAGCCTCAGAAAGGTGAGACAATTCCTCGACAGTAGAGTTACAGTAAAGGAACACAGGATCCAAGTCGAAGTTCTTGAACATCTCGATTATCTCAGGCCTGGCGCTCTCGAAAAAGTTCTTGAAGTTGATCTTATTCGTCTTAACGCCTTCTCTAGGCGGCTGAACGATAGACTGCAAAACGGCGTGATCTGAAATATCAAAACCAGTTGCCCAGATACGTGACTTAAAACCTTCACAGTGTACTGCCACGATCGGTACGCCGACCTCGTCTCTTACCTCGTCAACGATACTGTCGATGTCCTCACCGATGATACCCGTTGCACAGGAACTTGATACGAAGATAGCCTTAGGCGAATATCTCTTGTTGACTTCAAGGATGACACTTCTCAAGGTATTTGTAGAACCGAAGATCGTGTCATTCTCGTTCATGTCTGTTCCGACATATACTGTGTCACTTGTAACGCCGCGCTTTTTCGACATTACCTTGGACATATAATAAGCTCCGGATGCTGCAACTGAACAACCTGCAGGACCGTGGTGTATGATCGCGACGTCTCTTATGCCCGCGAGCTGACCCAGGCCGCACGTGGAAAGACACGTACTTGACTGGGAAAAGCATCTGGAACAGCCCTTGAGCGTTCCGCATTGGCTCTGTGTAGCGAGATCTTTTAATGTTCCTACGTAGCCTGTGATGGAACCGATTCGGTTCTCTCTTGTAGCTACGTTGGAATTACTGAGATTAGTAGGCATTT
>CADCQX010000236.1 GCA_902803695.1 Oscillospiraceae bacterium | reverse complement strand
GAAATGGATGGTGTTGCTTCCAATGAGATGTTCTCACTTGCTGAAGGTGACGTCATTAAACCTTACTTCTTTGCTTTGGTTTATGAGTCTCTCAGTAACGATAAGCCGATTGGAGTTTATGTAAAGAATTACGGTGATCCAATCGTTTATGACGGCACATGCTTTATCTCGGATGGTGTGATGTTCAATGGCGGATTTGATAGCTCAGAGTGTGTTTTGATCAACTTTGTTATAAAAGATGCTTTCGGAAACACATATTGTACTGATTCAGTTGCTCTGTATCTTGAAGAATTCGACATCAAAGAAGTTCACAATGCCGCTGATGATGATTTCAAGGAATACGGTGATATCTATTCGTTCTATGGCGAAGATTATGGCGATTGATGAACGAGAATGAATGATAACAAAAAGGCTTTCCAATCGGAAAGCCTTTTTTATGGAGCCAATGGTGGGAATCGAACCCACGGCCTATTCATTACGAGTGAATTGCTCTACCCCTGAGCCACATTGGCGCTTAATTGCTTTAAAAATATACTAATATTATTATTTGATGTCAAGTTTATAATGTTATAATTGTCTTGTTGGAGGACTTATGCTGGATCTTAGGAAGAAATCACGTAAATATATCTCTGTAGCACTGATTTTCGCGCTTTCTCTTATGGTTTTCGGATGCAAAAAAAAGGCATCTGATTTCCCGTCTGTGCCAACTCCTACAACCTCTGAGGAAACAGTTATCTCGGAGACTACTGAGACTTCTGTAGCTCCTTCTGTTGATAAGCTCAAAGTCGCTCTTCCTTATGATCAGACGACGGTCAATTATCTTATTAAGCTGTATTATGCCAAGAATAACGGATATTGGGATGCCGATGACACCGGTCTTAATATTGATCTTGAATATCTCGATTCTTTACCGGCACCATTTTCCGTAGATTCGGTCTATGTTCCTGATGACGGCATTTCTTTGGATACGTTGTCAGGGTTCGGCAGTGACAGACCGGATATCTTTCTTGTTAATGATCTTAACGGGGCGGTTGAGCACGGTTATTGTGCGGATCTGAGTTCTTCTTTATCAGAGAATTCATTAGTCAGCCCTGATAATGTCTATGTAGGTACAGTTCTGAGCTTGGTTAAGGATCATAAGCAGTTCGGTATACCTCATTATTGCTCCATTCCTTTGATCTTCGGTAATGCTGATTATGTCCCGTCAGGTGTACCTTTGGATTTCAGATGTTCTATAGATGACCTGGAAGATTATATGGTTTCCATCAAAGAGAATGCCGATGAAGAGACTGTTGTCTTTTCGAGAGGATATCAGCTTGTCCCGTATTTTACTTCATATGAGAATTCCAATGAGATGATAAATTCGTATTTGCTTGAAAACGAGTATTCATCAGATAAATATAAAGCACAATCTGAACTTAACACGGTGGTGGATCTTGTCGGAAACTACTATGTTGACGGTGTTTTCGCTAATTCCAATGAGGATGGTTCGGATCCTGTATACTCACGTAATTGCGCTTTGTGGATAGCATCCTCATCTGAGATATCGCTTTGGTCTTCGTACTATCCCGGCAAACTTTATTTTGTTCAGATACCGTCGTTAAAGGCATCTGATAAGTCAGTACCTTATTTGACTGTATATCCGCTTTGTGTCAGCAGTAATTGCGATAATGTTGACCTTGCATCTGATTTTGCCGCGTTCATTTCACTTGATACGGATGCTCTTCTTTTGACAGACAGACTGGAACATAAAGTAGGATATCTACCTGTTGTTTCCGCTGCCGGTGTTTGGGACACCAAGATCGCTGACGAGTCCTTCGGTTATATAGCATCTGTTTACGAGAATGAGATGAATGATGCCGTTTATTGTCCGAATGTTACTAATAATGTTCTTCGTGATAATGTCGAATTAAAACTAATGGATTGTTATAATGATAATGAAGCAGAGGAATTCAAATTGAGTTTGGCTGATATCTATGAGAATTGACGGGATAACAATTAGAAGACTTCACATCAATGATGCTTCTTTACTTAAGGAAGCAGGGGTTTTCTTGGGTTCTCGCGCATCTATAGAAAGTATCATACGTAAACTTATTTCCGATACATCTTATCTTGCTTATATTCTCGAAAAAGATAATTGCTACCAGGCGTTTGCGCTTCTTTCTCCGTTCGGATTATCCAAGGATAGTTATGTTCTGGATCTTTACAGGACTGATGATTGTCCGTGTAAAGATATTCTTGATAAAGTCCTATATCACGTTCTTATCAAAAAGCAGATCCATAAGGTAAGTCTTGTCATTAGAGTTGATGACAGAGTGCTTGAGGAAGCGGCAATGTCTCTGGGTATGATCCAGGATGCAGTCTTGGTCGATGAGATTTCGCTTGGCAATAACAGATACATGGATGCCGGATTGTTCTATATAACTTTATCGGAGTTCAGAGGTTATAACGTCGGCTTCGTTGCTTTCCAGCGCGGTATTGTCTGTGTCTATGGCACTGAAGATTATGTAGATCGTCTGATGGTATACCACTACGGTGATGTTCCGACTGATTATCTGACGGTTAAAGTCGCTTCCAGGCTTGAATTACTTGACGATGACAATAAGTTCATCCCTAAGAATTCACCTAACTATTATGATCTTGATAACAGTTTTTTACCTGCTGAAGTCTCTAAAGCCGTGGAAGAACTTAATGAGTATTTCCTTAAGAGCCGTGATGAATTCGATATCAATATCAGATTCAATGATTGCA
This sequence comes from Oscillospiraceae bacterium, assembly GCA_902803695.1. Lineage (GTDB taxonomy): Bacteria > Bacillota > Clostridia > Saccharofermentanales > Saccharofermentanaceae > Saccharofermentans. Next base: position 1,494 of record CADCQX010000236.1, on the reverse strand, counting down.
CGGACTTCCAGGTTTCTGTCTGGAATGCGTTAAGAGAAGTTCCTTACGGAGCCACGTTAAGTTATGAGGATATCGCCCGTAAGATATCTTCGAGTAAAGAGGAAGCTAAAAAGCTTACCAGGGCTGTCGGAGCCGCTTGTGCAGATAATCCGATACCGATCCTGGTGCCTTGTCACAGGGTCATCGGTAAAGACGGTAAGCTGGTCGGCTATTCATTGGGACTTGATATTAAAGATTTTTTGTTGCAACATGAGTCAGTATTTATGACTATTCTTTAGGAGGAAACCATGGCAAAGCATGAAAAGACGGATGTTGGTCTTTCAACAATCTTAAACCCTGTTCCGGTCGTAATGATCTCGAGTGCAGGTAAAAATCCTGAGACAGAGAGCGAGCGTCCTAATATCGTAACGGTAGCCTGGACAGGTACCGTAAATTCAGAGCCTCCGATGGTCTCTGTTTCTATTCGAAAAAGCAGGCATTCACACAAGCTCATCTCTGAAACCGGTGAGTTTGTCATAAATCTCGTAAATAAGGCATTAGCCAAAAACTGTGATTATTGCGGAGTAAAATCCGGCGCTGACGAGGATAAGTTCAAGAGCTGCGGACTTACGGCTGTTAAGGCTGACGGCCTTTCGTACGCATATTATATTGAGGAAAGTCCTGTAAACATCTTCTGTAAGGTAGTTGAAGTAAAAGAACTCGGTTCACATGATATGTTCATAGCTGAGATCGTCGGGATCAAAGCTGACAAATATCTCATGGACGAGAACGGCAAGATCTGCCTTGATAAGGCAAAGATGGTCGCTTATAACCACGGCGAGTATTTCCTTTTGGGAGAAAAGATCGGATTCTTCGGCTATTCTGTAGCAAATCCGGAGGTTTTCGAGAAGAGGATGGGATATAAAAAGGAGCGCGACAAGTATAAGCGTATCCGTGAACAGGAACCTAAGAAAGGGAAGAAGTACTGATGGAATTTCTTGGAATAAAAAAGACTGATGAAGGCAGATTTATCTGCCGATATGACGTTGACTATAAAACAGCTCTCGGCAATATCAAGACTTATGAGATGATCAGCAGAAATAAGGACCTGAAGACGCTTGAGGATATCCGTAAAGAAGGCGACGTTGATGCTGTTATCCTTATTGTTCATTCTCCTGACAACTCTATGATCCTTCTTAACAAAGAGTACAGGATGGCTGTCGGAAAGGAAGTTTATAATTTCCCGGCTGGCCTTATAGACCCGGGAGAGACGATCGAAGTCTCTGCGGCAAGGGAACTTTGGGAAGAAACAGGTCTTAAGCTAACGTCCATAAAAGAGATATGGCCTTGCTGTTATAGCGCTGTCGGAGTTACAAATGAGACTTCAGCATGCGTTATAGGAGTTGCGGAGGGTGACTTTAAGCCAAGTACTTCTGATGAGGAAGAGATAGAAGCAGGCTGGTTTACCAAAGATCAGGTGCTCGAACTTCTTAAGACGGAATCGTTCGCTGCCAG
>CADCQX010000235.1 GCA_902803695.1 Oscillospiraceae bacterium | reverse complement strand
CCCATCATGGCGAACCAGAACTGGTAGTGACGCTTCAGAACGAGCATTACCCTGTCGCCCTTCTTTATGCCCAGTGACTTAAAGTAGTTAGCACACTGGTTCGATGCCTTCTTTATATCCTTGAATGTAAAGCGGCGCTCTGTCTTATCCTGTGAGATGTGAAGCATAGCAAGCTTCTCAGGCTCACGGTCAGCGAGGGCATCAACGAGGTCGAAAGCGAAGTTGAACTTCTCCGTGTTCTTGAAACTCATCTTGATAGGTGTGCCGTTCTCGTTGAAATCAACGTCGATGTAGTTCTTGTAGATACGCTGCTTCTTCTCAGGCTCGATCACTGCCTTGCCTGCGATCTTCGTAGCAGACTTGTTGTCTGTCTTCGGCTCGCCTGCTGCGTTGAGCACAAATGCGTAGAATACGCAGTCCTTGCCGTTTACTGCGATCATGCCGTGAGGCGTGTCACTATTGAAGTAGATGGTGTCACCAGGGCCGAGAACCTCTTTGTGGTCACCTACCTGAACGAGAAGATTTCCCTCCAGAACAAGGTCGCACTCCTGACCTTCGTGGGTCGTAAGTTCGATATCCTTGGTCTGAGCTTCCTCTCTGTATTTGCTGATTACATAGAGCGGCTCACAGATCCTGTTCTTGAATGCGTACGCCATGTTGTAATAGGTCATTCCGTGAGCTCTCGCGATCTCCTGACCTTTACCTGAACGGGTCACCGTGTAGGAATCCAGCGTAGGTGAGAAACCTTCGATGATATCGGTTACGTTCACCTTGAGGGCGCCTGCACAGCGGTAGATAAATGCGAAGTTGAGGTCGACCTCACCGCTCTCGCATCTCTCATACTCTTCCACAGAGACGTCAGTCTTCTGTGCCATTTCCTCAACGCTAAGGCCTACGATCTCACGCAGATCCTTAATACGTCCTGCCATCTCCTTGATCTTACGATCAAGACCTCCGATCACTTTTACCATACCTAAGTCTCCTTTTCGATGGGACAAAAAAACTCGTCCCAAAGTATTTAGAACTTTGAGACGAGTGTTGATATCTTATACACCCGCGGTACCACTCAAATTGCGTTGCCGCCACTTATCGGGATCCATCAATCCCTATGCACTAACGTAACATTCACGGGAAGGTTCTACTCGGGGTTACCTTTCTTCCTTCCGGCTCGGAAGCTACATACACTTTAATACTTATCGAAAACTCTCACCTGCTGTTTTCTTCTCTGTATGACAGTTGTCAAAGCGAACTCTTCGTCAAAGCCTTTGAAACCTAAGTATAGCACGGTTTTTTAAATTTGCAAGTCCTCAGTCCGGCAATTCAGAGAACTGTATCACAAGACCGTCTGTATAGATAGTTCCGCATGCTTCAACGCAGTCGGTTCCTTCAGATTTGATGTTGAACTCATACGTTCCGTCAGGCATCTCCGCGATCTTGCTTCCCGGTGTCAGAGTCATATATGCCAAAGCATGCTCAAGCGTATCAAATTTAATGAAATTGATCAGCCTATTGTTTCTCGTTTCAGTTGCTGACAGGCTCTCTTCTATTCCCTGAACTTCATCAACATCAGAATATAAATCTATAAGGAATTCTGTATCATTCAACATTGAAACATCCGGATCATAAACATTATCCATGATATAATTCCTGATCTCCTCGGTCTTATACTGACTCAGGGCCAGCTCCAGTTCTTCATCAATAGTAGTCTCTTCAGTCTCCTCGATATCTACAGGCTCCAGTTCAGTTTCATCTGAGATGTATTCACTTACCGCCATTCCGTCCGGATATACGGTTATGATCACGCTGTAATCAAAACCGACAAAGTTGAAGACTACTGAACCGTCTTCATTCTCCGTAGTGTCTTCATTAAGGATCTCGGTCTGGTATAAGGCTGTGTCCATACTGTCGAACTTCACGAACTGAATAGTGTTATTGGTCGAGAGATCCTGTACGAACAAGCCTTCCTGCATACCATCTATCATGGTATTATCACTAAGGTCATCAAATACCAGGAACTCATTGTCCGAATTCTCGATAATATAATTCCTGATCATCTCGCTCTCGTACTTATCGGGATCAACCTGGTAGGATATCTCTTCCTCAGCGGACTCCTCAGTTTCCTCGGCGGTTTCCTCAGTCGTATCTTCTTCGGTCGTGTCCTCTTCCGCTTCCTCTTCGGAAGGATCACCGTCTGAACCACTGCCTGAGAGTGGTTGGGCGCATCCGCCCAGTGCAACTGCCGACCCGAAGATCGACATGGCAATAACAAGTGCCAATACGGCCTTTCTAAGTTTGATTCTCTTCATTTCATATACCTCGCCTTTTCGAAAATATAAAATAATACTAACATCTGCAAGATACAATAATGTGAATAAACGGAGGCATTTTTGTTGCATCGTCATATTAGGAACGAACTTCGGCGAGTTGCTTTATCACATCGTTCATTAATACAAAAGGAGTTGCATAATGCAACTCCTTTTTTGATCTCATATTATTGATCGATCAATTGATCTTCATGATCCAGGTCATAAGTCCGTCGGTATAGATCTTGCCGGACATCTTGTTCTCGTTGCCCTCGGTCTCATAATCTATAGATCCGTCTGCGTTCTCTGTTTTTATCAGTTTCTGACCTATCAGTTCGTCACCCAGATAATCCTTGGCATTATCGATAGTATCAAACTTGATGAACATCGTCTTCTTCATCTCTTCAAAATCTGAAGCGATAAGGATCTCTTCAACTCCGACTGCCTTGCTGTCATAGTTTGCAGCCTGATCACCGAGCTTGGTTTCCATGATGATATTCGGATTATCCTCGTTTTCTTTGATAAAGTCCTTGATGGTCTGACAGCTGAATCCGTCCTCTTCAGCGATTACTGCTTCAGGAACGTATGTCTCCTCTGCATCTTCATCTGATACCTTAGCCTCGACCTTGGAAGATTCCTTAGTCTCTGAAGTTTCTTTACTGTCACAGCCGCTGATGGCAAATACTGAACCTGCGACCGTTGCTGTAAGGATCAATGCCAATATCTTTCTTTTCATCTCTATAATACCTCCCATTAAAAATTTGCCTTAAGGATTATAACACTCTTTTTCGGACAACAAAAAAGAAGATGTGTGATCAGATCGCACATCTTCCCGTTTTTTTAATTATCCGATCTCAGAGGATCTTCTTGAAATCGTAGTAATGCATGTCCTTATCGTACTTCATAAGCACAGGGATAAAAGAGTTT
>CADCQX010000234.1 GCA_902803695.1 Oscillospiraceae bacterium | reverse complement strand
TTACAAAAAACAGGCCTAGTTTTCATCAAAATTAACAATAACGGAGGTTATTATGAAAAAAGTAATTGCTAGTGCACTTTGCCTCACAATGGCTGCAGCTATGTTTGCTGGCTGCTCAAAGTCATCTTCCAAGGCAAAGGGTGAGATCAATCTGTACACATTTACAGATGAGGTTGTTAAGATGTCTGAGAAGTACAAGGAATTGCACCCAGATTTCGCTTACGACTTCAAGGTAACTCAGATTGCTACTGATGGTGGTGGATACCAGCAGGCTCTTGACGCAGCTCTCGCAGCTGGCGGCGCTGACGCTCCTGATATCTACGCAGCAGAGGCTGCTTTCGTACTTAAGTACGCACAGGGCGCTGCTTCTGAGTTCGCTGCTCCTTACGAAGATCTCGGTATCGACGTTACTAATAAGATCAAGGAAGCTGGCATCGCTCAGTACACAGTTGAAATCGGAACAAGACCTTCTGATGGTAAGGTAGTAGGTCTTGGATATCAGGCTACTGGTGGATGTATGATCTACAGAGCTGATATCGCTCAGGAAGTATTTGGTACAGACGATCCTGCAGCTATCAAGGACGTTGTTGGTGGTGGTTCCGGTAACTGGGATAAGTTCTGGGAAGCAGCTGAGCAGCTCAAGGCTAAGGGCTACGGTATCGTTTCCGGTGACGGTGATATCTGGCACTCAGTAGAGAACTCCTCTTCATCCGGTTGGATCAAAGATGGCAAGCTCAACATCGCTCCAGAGCGTGAGGCATTCATGGATATGTCCAAGAAGCTCAAGGATAACGATTATCACAATGATACTCAGGACTGGCAGGAAGGCTGGTATGCTGATATGAACGGTACAGGACCTAAGGGCATCTTCGCATTCTTCGGACCTGCATGGCTTATCAACTACACACTCGGTGAGCACGGTGCTGATCAGGCTGGTAACTATCGTGTTACAGAGCCACCGGTAGGTTTCTTCTGGGGCGGCACATGGATCCTCGCTTCTAAGTATGCTGCAGAGGCTTCTGATGAGAAGAAGGCTGCTATCGCAGATTTCATCACATGGATCACTCTCGATACTTCTGACGAAGGTCTCCAGTATCTCTGGGCTAACGGTAAGATGAACGACAATGGTACAAAGGACTGCGTTGCTTCTTCTGTAGTAATGGATAAGTCCGATGGAAAGTCTGACTTCTTGGGCGGACAGAACATGTTTGAGTACTTCGTACCTGCAAATGCTGGTGCTAACGGTAAGTGCCTCACAGAGTCTGACGAGAACATCAACACCATTTGGCGTGATCAGGTAAGACAGTACACAGCTGGCGAGAAGAGCAAGGAAGAGGCTATTGCTGACTTCAAGAGTGCTGTAAACGAGCAGCTTGGTATTCCTTCATAATCGTTGAAATTAACAATTAATTTCTTCATACCTTAAGATTTGAGGGCGGATAAATCGTATTTGCCGCCCTCATTTCTTTACTAAAAACTTACGAGGGAGGAAAACGGATTGTGAATAAGAAGAAGTCGGTTAATTACGCCAAGTACGGCTATATTTTCTCTATCCCTTTTGTAGTCGCATATCTGATATTCCAGTTATACCCCGTACTTTATACCGTAGTTATCGGTTTTACCGACTTAGAGGGTTTGACAACGCCTGTTTCTAGCATGCATATCTTGTCAAATCCTTTTCAGAATTTTATCGATATTCTAAAGGGTTCCGGTGCGGGTTCTTTTAGATTGTGTTTATTCAACACAGTTGTCATGTGGGTTTGCAACTTTATTCCACAGATTGCTTTGGCTTTGTTGCTTACCGCATGGTTTACTGATGACAGAAGTAAGATCAAAGGTCAGGGTCTGTTCAAGGTATTGTTCTATTTGCCGAACATTATCACAGCAGCTTCAGTTGCTATCTTGTTCCAGGCTTTCCTTTCATATCCTATCGGACCTTTGAACTCTATCCGTTCATCTATCTTAAGTACATTTTCCAGTAATTTCGACGGAAAAGGTTACAACTTCTTGAATAATAAAACTTTTACTCGTGGAGTTGTATCATTCATTCAGTTCTGGATGTGGTATGGTAACACAATGGTTCTTTTGATCGCAGGTGTTATCGGTATCGATCCTGCTATCTTTGAAGCAGCTCAGATCGATGGTGCAAGCAGAACACAGACGTTCTTCAGGATTACTATTCCTTGTATTAGAACGATCTTGCTCTATGTTTTGGTTACAAGTATGATCGGTGGTCTCAATATGTTCGATATCCCACACCTTCTCAACAGAGGTGGTCCGGATGGAGCAACAACAACTACCGCCGTATATATTTATAAACAAGCTTTCCAGAATCCGAGATATCAGTACAACAAAGCTGCTGCAGCAAGTATCATCATGTTCGTTATCATCATGATCTTGACTCTCTGCTTGTTCTATATCTTGAGAGATAAGGATGAGGAAGAGCTTAAGAAACTTAGAAAAAAGGAAAGGAAGGCTCTGAAGCATCAGGCATGATGTTAGGGTTTAAGGTGTAAAAAATGAGTTCACAATCATTATCAAAATCCAGAGATTCTTTTCTGATTAAAGTTGTAGTTTATGTTGTATGTATTATCCTTGCGATAATAAGCATTATGCCTTTCTGGATAATGTTGGTAAATGCAACAAGAAACTCTGAGCAGATTTCTTCTCACCCTATTTCGCTTATTCCGTCATCGCACTTGATAGATAATAAGAACGTCTTCGAAAAGAAGCCTTCTTTCCAGCCGTTAACAGGATTTATTAACTCCTTTATCGTATCTACCGGTGCTACTGTTTGTGCTTTGTATTTCTCATCTTTGACTGCATATGCACTTTCAGCTTATGAGTGGAAGTTAAGAGATGGATTCTTCAAATTCATCATGGGTGTTATGATGATCCCTGCACAGTGTACAATGATCGGTTTCTTTAAGATGATCTATTCACTTCATCTTACAAACAACCTCTTGATACTTATCATTCCTGCAGTTGCTTCACCGGCAGTCGTTTTCTTTATGCGACAATACCTGCAATCTTCTCTATCGATGGAAATCGTGCAATCTGCGAGAATTGATGGTGCGGGCGAGTTTCGAACGTTTAACAGTATCGTTTTACCTATTATGAAACCTGCTTTGGCTACTCAGGCTATCTTCATTTATGTTGGTACCTGGAACGAACTTTTCAGACCATTGGTTATTCTTACTGAAGGTACTAAAAAGACAATGCCTATCATGGTATCTCTCTTGAACGGAGATATCTACCGAGTTGAGTATGGTGCTATCTATCTTGGTCTTGCGATCACGATATTGCCACTCATCGTTGTATACATCGTACTTTCCAAGTATATTGTATCCGGTGTTTCACTTGGTGCTGTTAAGTAATACGATACTTTTGATCGGATTGATAAAGGACCGTTTAAAAACGGTCCTTTTTTTATTGCTCTAAGTTTGGAAGCTGATTCTTTCGTTTTAGTTTATTCCTGTAAGCGGAAGGGGAACAGGAAACTATCTTTTGGAAGCTTCTGCAGAAAGTGGTCAGATTATTAAAACCGGTCTGGAATGCGATATCCGTTATCGACAGATCGTCATCTCCAAGAAGTGACTTGGCAGCCTGGATCCTTCTTCTTGAAAGGTAATCATAGAATGTCGAATCCGTATATTCCTTGAAAAGCCTTGAGAAATGGAACTTGGAAAAACCTACGAAGGATGCTGCATAATCAAGAGTTATATCATCCATATAGTGAGTGTTGATGTAGTTGATCAAACTCTTGAACTTGATATATGTCTCTCTTTGCTTGGTATCTATGATGCAGATAGGTTCAGACTTTGCATAGGATCTGGCAAGAGTTCCTAGGATAGCCAAAAGGTGAGAATAGATGCTCATCTCAAGGACTATATCGTCATATAGGAAGTACAGATCGTTGATCTTCATAAAGTGATCGAAGATCTGTGAATATATCTCCGGATATGTAGTTGGATTAACAAGTCTCGGTTCCTTGATGAACTCTTCGAGATCCCTGTAATCAAAGAACTTAGAGATAAAATCGATATTGAAAAGATAGATGAATCTCGAGCCTTCATAATCACATTCGATCTCGTGAAGGATTCCCGGCGGTATGAAAAGGATATCACCCATATTGAGATCGAATTTTCGACCATTGGCAATATACTTATAACCGTTTTCCATAGGGATAACGATCTCGATAGCATCGTGTTTGTGGAGAGGGTAACCCTCGACCTGATTGTTGTACCAGATACGCATATTGGTCTGTGGTACAAAATCAACAGCTTCGTCATTTCCGATGACAGTTCTTGTCAGGAATTGACGGATCGGCTGCAAATAATTTGCAGGCGTCTCGTTCTTATTCTTCATAACATAAAACCTCACATTGCCCTAATAAAAGAGATTTTGGAATAATTATAAACACAGGTTAGTGAGACTTCAATAAAAAACCGCAATTTTTGTAAAACTTTCTACATAATATGTAAGTAATTGAAGTCAAAAGATTGTAAAATAACTATGATTATGCATTTAGGGGAAAGTATATGCTTAGAGAAGAAGCCAGAAAAAAAGCTACGATCCTTGTATCTAAAATGTCATTGGAAGAGGCTGCATCACAGCTTAGGTATGATGCGCCTGCAATCGACAGGCTCGGCATTCCGGAGTACAACTGGTGGAATGAATGCCTTCATGGTGTGGCAAGAGCAGGAACGGCTACTATGTTCCCGCAGGCTATAGGATTGGGAGCAACATTTGATAAAGAATTAATGAGTGAGATTGGTGAAGTAATCTCAACAGAAGCACGCGCAAAATATAACGAATCAGTTAAGAATAACGACAGGGATATCTACAAGGGACTTACTTTCTGGACTCCTAACGTCAATCTGTTCAGAGATCCTCGTTGGGGAAGAGGACAGGAGACTTATGGTGAGGATCCGATCCTTATATCACAACTTGCAGTACCTTTTATCAAGGCGCTTCAGGGCAACTATGATGAGGATCATTTCATGAAGATCGCTGCTTGCGCAAAGCATTTTGCTGTGCATTCCGGTCCTGAGGATATGAGGCACTTTTTCGATGCAAAAGCATCCATAAAAGATATGTGGGAAACGTATCTTCCTCAGTTTAGGGCTTGTGTCAGGGATGCAAAGGTTGAATCTGTTATGGGCGCTTATAACAGAACAAACGGTGAGCCGTGTAATGCTCATAAGTACCTCATGCAGGATGTTTTGAAGGGTATGTGGAAATTCGAAGGACATTATGTTTCCGATTGCTGGGCAATAAAGGATTTCCATGAGAATCATAAAGTAACCAATACTCCTGAGGAAAGCGCTAAGCTTGCATTGGAGATGGGTTGTGATCTTAACTGCGGTTGTACATACCAGAAGATCATGAACGCATATGAACAGGGATTGATAAGCGAGGAAACGATCAGAAACGCAGCGATCAACCTCTTTACGACGAGATATATGCTCGGCATGTTCGATAAGACCGAGTATGATGATATTCCATATAGTGTTGTTGAGTGTAAGGAACACCTGAAGGTTGCCAGAAGAGCAACGGAAGAAAGCATCGTCCTTCTTAAGAATGACGGTATACTTCCTCTTAACAGGGACAAGGTCAAGACTATCGGCGTGATAGGTCCTAATGCTGACAGTGTCCGTGCTCTGATAGGAAACTATTACGGAACAAGTTCCAGAAATACGACTATCCTTCGCGGAATCCAGGATGTCTGCGGTGATGATATAAGGGTTCTCTATTCTGAAGGATGCGATCTTGCTATGACAAAGCCTGACTTTTTGTCGCGCGAATATAACAGGATATCTGAAGCAATAACTGTTGCAAATAATTCTGATGTCGTTGTTCTTTGTATCGGTCTTAATGAGACTCTTGAAGGCGAAGAGGGAGATCAGGGCAACCAGTACGCATCAGGTGATAAGAAGGATCTGGAGTTCCCGGAGCCTCAGAGACATCTCATAAGGGAGATAGAGAAGACCGGAGTTCCGTTTATCGTTTGTGTAATGGCAGGTTCTGCTATGAGTATGCTTGATTTTTGCGATGAGGCTTCGGCTATATTCCAGTTGTGGTATCCGGGTCCTCAGGGCGGAGATGTTCTGGCAGATATGCTTTTCGGAAAGGTAAATCCTTCAGGAAAGCTTCCGGTTACGTTTTATATGGATCTTGAGGATTTCCCTGAATTTACGGATTATTCCATGAAGGGAAGAACATACAGATTCCTCGAGAAAAAGCCGATGTATCCGTTCGGATACGGCCTTAACTACGGTGATACAAAGGTTGAGGGCGCAGCATTGCTGAGCGTCGGTGATTTTGAATTGTTTAAGAAAAAGGGTGTTGAGATAGAAGTTATCGTAAGTAACGGTAACGAAGTTGAAACCGAAGAGGTTCTCCAGGTCTACGTGATCGTAGACAGTCCTTATGAAGTTAAGAATCCGAAGCTCGTGTCTTTTGAGAGGATCAAGCTTGCGGGTAATGAGATCAAGAGCTTGAAACTTGATATTCCATGGAGAGCTTTTACAACGATAGACGATAACGGCAATATCAATTATGAGGGTAAGAGTGCCAATATCTATATCGGTTTTAATGGTCCGGGACCTAGAAGTTTCAGCCTGACCGGAAAGAAAAATGCAACTATAATTGTTTAACTGGGGGTTAATAACATGATTAAGACTGAGCTTACACCAAGTGGTATGACGCTTTACACTTTGGTGAACGACAACGGAATGGAAGTTGAGCTTATCGAGCTCGGAGCTACCATTGTAAGTATCAAGATCCCGACAAAAGACGGGAAGAAGATCGATGTCGTATTAGGTTATGATGATCTGAATAAGTATAAGGAGAATCCTTGTTTCTTCGGAAGCTGCGTTGGTCCTATTGCCAACAGGACTGCCGGTGCAACGTTTATGATCGGCAGCAACAAATATACTTTGCCTGTGAATGAAGGAAAGAATAATCTCCATACTGATTTTAATAACGGCCTTCACAAGAGGATGTTCAGTCCTGTAATCGATTTTATAAAGAATCAGGTTTGCTTTACGTTGAAACTCGATGATATGGAGTACGGACTTCCGGGTAATCGTGAGTTCAGAGTTGCGTATAGTCTTACGGATGATAATACTCTCGAGATCGAATACACGATGAACACGGATAAGAAGACTGCCATTAACCCGACAAACCATACATATTTCAACCTCGGAGGCCATGACAGCGGCTCAGTATTGAATGATGAAGTTAAGATCTATTCTGATTTTTATACACCTGTATCTGCTGATCTGATCCCTAAGGAGATCGTCCCTGTTAAGGGTACACCGTTTGATTTTACTGATTTCAAGAAGGTCGGAAAGAACATTAGCGATGACGATCAGCAGCTTTCGTATGGCGGCGGATACGATCATAACTATATCCTCGCTCAGAATAAAACAGCTGTGGCTTATGTAAGAAACGCTGAGACGGGCATCCAGATGGAGGTCTATACAGATCTTCCGGCTATGCAGTTCTATACGGGTAATAACATCGGAACTATCGTCGGAAAGAATAATGAGATCTATAAGAAGAATTTCGGCCTTTGCATGGAGACACAGTATGTTCCGAACTCCTTGAATGACGAGAGATTCGACAGCCCGATACTCAATGCAGGCGAGGAATTTTACAGCAAGACAGGATATCATTTCATTTTTTAATCTTTTTCGATAAACAGAGTCAAAAAAGCACAAGAAAGATAGTGCTTTTGCCTATTGCGGCATTTTGTGATTAAGACTATAATCGCAATATTATACATAGGCAGGAGGTTTCATATGGCCAAAATTACTATTAATGATGACTTGTGCAAAGGCTGTGGTCTTTGTGTCGGTGCCTGTCCTAAGAAGATTCTCGAGCTTGAAAAGTCTCGTTTGAACGCTAAGGGTTATCACCCGGTTCATAACGTAGATATGGATTCCTGTATCGGCTGCGCTTTCTGTGCAGTTCAGTGTCCTGATTCGGCAATTACAGTAGAAAGATAAGAGGAGATCTTAAAATGGCACAAAAAAGAGTCTTAATGAAGGGTAATGAGGTTATTGCAGAAGCCGCAATTCGTGCGGGCTGCAGAAATTACTTCGGTTATCCGATCACACCGCAGACTGAAGTCATGCACTACATGGCTAAGAAAATGGTTCAGATTGGCGGTAATTTTGTACAGGCAGAAAGTGAAGTTTCAGCTATCAACATGGTTTACGGTGCCGCTTCAGCAGGCGCAAGAGTAATGACATCATCGTCATCTCCGGGAATCTCACTTAAGCAGGAGGGTATCTCCTATATTGCCGGTGCAGAACTTCCTGCAGTTGTAGTTAACATCGTAAGAGCCGGCCCGGGTCTCGGCGGTATCCAGCCTGCACAGGGTGACTACTTCCAGGCAACAAAGGGTGGCGGACACGGTGACTACAGAAATCTGGTTATCGCACCTGCTTCAGTTCAGGAGCTCTATGAGCTTACAGTTGAGGCATTTAACCTTGCAGATAAATACAGAATGCTCGTTATGATCCTTGGTGATGGTACTTTGGGTCAGATGATGGAGCCTGTAGCTTTCAGAGATGAGGAGCCGGTAGTTAATTACGAGAAGCCATGGGCTTGTACAGGTCGTGGTGATCGTAAGGAGCACAATACTATCACTTCCATCTATATCGATCCGGACGTTCTCGAGAAGAAGAACCTTGAGCTTCAGGAGAAGTACAAGGTTGTTGAGGAGAACGAAGTCCGTTATGAGGCTATCGGTCTTGAGGATGCTGAAATCGTTATCACAGCTTTCTCAACATGTTCACGTATCAGCAAGAACGTTATAAGACAAGCAGCTGAGATGGGCATCAAGGTTGGTATGATCAGACCTATCACACTCTGGCCATTCCCAAGCAAGATCATTGCTGAGACAGCAGCTAAGTCCAATGTTAAGGCTTTCCTCGATGTTGAGCTTAATGCAGGTCAGATGGTTGAGGATGTACGTCTTGCTGTTAACGGTCAGAAGCCTGTTTACTTCCACGGAAGAATGGGCGGTAACTTGCCTACACAGAAAGAAATTCTCGATAAGATCGTCGAGATCCACAAGGGAGGTAACGTATAATGGCTATTGTATTTCAACCTACTGAAGGTTTGACCAAAAAGCCTTTGCATTATTGCCCGGGCTGTAACCACGGTATCATTCACAGGATCATTGCTGAGACAATGGTAGAGATGGGCATCCTTAACGATGCTATCGGTGTTGCTTCCGTTGGTTGTACTTATAACAGTTATGAGTATTTTTCATGTGACATGGTACAGGCTGCTCACGGTCGTGCACCGGCAGTTGCTACAGGTATCAAGCGTACACATAAGGATAAGATCGTCTTCACATATCAGGGCGACGGTGACCTCGCTTCCATCGGTACAGCTGAGATCATCCATGCTGCTGCAAGAGGAGAGAAGATCTGCGCATTCTTCGTAAACAACGCAGTTTACGGTATGACAAGCGGTCAGATGGCTCCTACAACACTTTTGGGTCAGGTAACAACAACATCACCATTCGGTCGTGATGCTTCTTACCAGGGTTATCCTATCAATGTTTC
>CADCQX010000233.1 GCA_902803695.1 Oscillospiraceae bacterium | reverse complement strand
TTAACCTGTGGCTCCATACGAAGGACAGCTTCTTCGCCTCCGATGAAAGGAAGCACATTGGAAATGTCCAAATTGATCATATTGTTTCTCCTCACACTAGTCTTTTTTTAAAAACTAATAGAAAGTATATCACCCCCGACCATTTTCGTGAACCAAAAATAGTATATTTTCTGCGATTTTTTGACCATATCGATTCTTTTCGAAAACTTTAAGATATAATCATACTTATGAGTTCAGAAAATATTGCAAATGCCAAGATAATAATCCTTCATCTCGTATCGGATGCCCCGGGACTTACGTACCATATGCTTATGGATAAGTGCCTGGAATCCCTTTACATGGATTATTTTACGTTCTCTCAGGGTTATAACGAACTTATAGCTGCAAGCCTTCTCGAGAAGGTATCCGAGAGCGACGGCACCGACCAGGTTACCGCTGATTCTTCCGAGGACATTCTGTTCATTACTGAAGGCGGAAAAGCTGTTTTGGACGATATCAAAGGAACTCTTAATCAAAACACCGTCAACTTCCTTATGAAAGCCAAGGAAGATCTTACAAATCAGGTTACTGAGAGAAACAGCATCAAAGCCAATATACGCACTGTCGATGATATCTTCTACGCAGACCTGAGCATAAATGATGACAAAGGCCCTGTCTTCTCAACATCCATAAGATGTGAAGACAAGGATAGCTGTACTAAGCTCTGTAACGCCTGGAAACAAAATGCTTCTAATGCATTTAAGTCATTTACCGATCTTCTCATATAATAGATCAATAAAACTTATTATGGCCTACCGGCTTTAACCGGTCTATCGCTTCATTAAAGTTCTCTGCCAAACCATTCTCTATCGTTCTTCTTACCGTCTCCATGCAATCACGGGTGCGCATAGTCGGAGGAACGATATCGTTATACTTTTCGAGTTCTTCCTCAAGAATTACAAGTTCTCTTTCCTTTTCCTGAAGCTTACTCTCATATTCGAGCTTTATTCTTTCACTATTACGGGCATTCATAGTAACGCCTTCATTATACTCATCACGTCTCTTCTTGGCCTTGATACCGCCGTATATCATTACAGTAGGCCAGGTAGCCAGGATCAATATACCATATACAAAACAGACAACCGGACTGGCTTCGGAGGATGTCATGATATAAAGACTGGCCATCGTACTGAGCACAGCCTCTACAACAGCAGCAACGATAAGATACGGCCAAAAGAACCTGAAAGATGAATACTTCGGATCCTTGGAGTGATCGGGAAGATTATCCAACTTGTCCTTGATATCCATAAACTCAGCTTCTTTAACGCAAAGGTCATTGTATTTACCTGTCAATTCATATGCTAATTGGATGCTTTCTTCTCTCGTTAATATTTCTTCCACGTAAAATGATCCTCCTGATGCATTGAGAAGATTGTATCAAACGTTCTTAACATTCACAACAAAAAGAGAAATAAGGGCAAATAAAAAGACTGTCCGGGGTTAGACAGTCTATTACAAACTCATTCCAAGATTTTAAGAGGTCGCTTAAATCTTTATGGTTTAAGTATAACGATACATTGTGGACTATTTATGTTTAAATTTTAACAAAATGTAAACAAGACCGTTCAAAATTGGATTAAGTTTGAAAATGCAACATATTATCCCGAGAATTATAAAAAAATTGCTATCTTATTCAACAAAATCAAACTCAAAATCGTCGATCCTTACCGTATCGCCTTCCTGAATACCCTTCTCACGAAGTGCGTCAATAACACCTGCGTTGATAAGCGATCTCTGGAAATATGACAAAGACTCAGGGTCATCAAAGTTAGTGGACTCCATTGTAACCTTTGCCCACTGACCGCAAATATTGTAAACTCCGTCTTCGTCGACCTCGATCGTAAACTGCTCCTTAGGTTCGAATTTGTAAACTTTTTCTTCTTCGATCGAATCGAAGATAGGGGTAGCAGGAAGCTTGCTTACAAGTTCGGATACCTTATCGATCAAAGGCTTGATACCGATCATGGCAGCACCGGATGTTACAAAAACATCCTCATATCCCATTTCCTTTACTGCGTTAACAAATAACTCAACTTCCTCTTCGGAAGCCATATCTGATTTGTTGGCAACAACAACCTGAGGACGGGATGCGAGCTGCTCGTTGAAAAGCCTGAGCTCTTCATTGATGCTCTTAAAATCATCTATCGGATCTCTGCCGTCAGCGCTTGAAACATCGACAACATGAATGAGAAGTCTTGTTCTCTCAATGTGTCTTAAGAAGTCATGGCCCAAACCTGCTCCCTCATGAGCATTATCGATAAGACCCGGAATATCAGCGATGACAAAACTGGTATCAAAATCCTGTACAACACCGAGAACAGGCTCAAGAGTTGTAAACGGATAATCTGCGATCTTAGGCTTAGCCTTTGTCATTACCGAAAGGAGTGTCGATTTACCGGCATTCGGATAACCAACAAGACCTACATCAGCAATGAGCTTGAGTTCGATCGAGAGATTCTTCTCCTCACCCGGGATACCGGCTCTAGCGAATCTCGGAGCCTGTCTAACGGCATTTGCATAGTGCATGTTGCCGAGTCCGCCCTTGCCGCCTTTTGCAACAATGACTTCCTGTCCGTCTTCGGAAAGATCCGCTATTATTCTGTCAGTATCTATGTCCTTGATTATCGTTCCGACAGGAACAGCTATTTTAAGATCCTCGCCGCCCTTGCCGTACATCTTTCTGTTCATGCCCTTTTCGCCGTTTTTAGCAACGAACTTATGCTTAAATCTGAAGCTTTGGAGCGTAGAGATCTTAGATGTTGCTACAAATACAACATCTCCCCCTTTTCCGCCGTCACCGCCGTCAGGACCGCCGTTGGTTACATATTTTTCGGTATGAAAAGATACACAGCCGTTTCCGCCGTCTCCTGCTTTAACATAGATTTTTGCATGATCGATAAACATAAGACACCTTTAAATCTTTAGTAAAAAAACAGTCTGCCGAGGGTTCCCGACAGACCGAATAATTCAACGTTGATCAATAAGATCACTCAGCGATAGGATATACGCTAACCTGCTTTCTATCCTTACCGAGACGCTCGTACTTAACTTTTCCGTCGATACGTGCATAGAGAGTATCATCAGATCCGATACCTACGTTTGTACCAGGATGGATCTTTGTT
>CADCQX010000232.1 GCA_902803695.1 Oscillospiraceae bacterium | reverse complement strand
TAGGGCCAGGGGTGAAAAGCCTTATTCATTCAACTATCTTGGCCAGGATTACTACATCAGCACACAGTTAAGAGACAAAGATCCTAAGTGTAATGTCTGGGCCTTCAGAGTTTTTGTGAATAAAACGGAGTCTCATTTTCAGATTGAGGTTATCTGATGTCTATGCTAACATCTTTTCGTTTAGACCTATTGGAAATTCACGAAAAGTAACTTACCCAGAGCCGCTTAGGCCCTATGGAAGTTAACGAACTATAGTAAAAACCGTAATACCAACCATAATGACGCAAGAAGAACTAAAAGATTTCATTCTTTCGAGAATAAAGCTTAACGAAGTATTTTGGAAACCTAAGATTGAAGTTTTTTTTAAGGTGACGCCAAATGTTACGCGTGAAACGATGGACGCATTTTTTGAAGAAAACCTTAAAAATTTGCGGAAAGAGGCTGAAATTTTTGACAAGAAATATTTCGAGAAAAGATCTAATGATCTTCGCTCCGACTATGAATATGAGAGATATGATGATGCTAGACGAAAAGAGGGACTGATTCCTCTCGAAGAGGCAGCGAGTGCGCGGTATGAAGTTGAGATGGCTTTTGATGAAATAGAGTTAACCGAATTCCAAGCGGAAATGGCTTCTTTTGCAGATCAATTCCGGGAAAAAGCGAAAGACGCTTTAGAAAAAAACGATCGATATGCTTGTGCGATTTTTTATACTCTCTATGCGGTAGCTTTGAACAAGGAGTTAAAGGATATCTATATCAAGAGGTTTTTGATGGCGCGTGTGTTTACTCCTTCACCAAAAGTCACGACCGAGTTGTCCTTGGATGAATCACAACAGAAAGAGGTCGTGGATTGTATTTTTGATATGTCTCGTTATAATAGTATTGGCCCAATTCTATTATCTCTAGACTTAAGCAAGGTCGAGAGGAAGAATTTTCCTTTTATCCCTTTTGGTCAAGACTTCTCTTTCTTTGATTTTATTCTTATCTGTAAAATGAAGGATATTATTCCTGTAGTAAAAGAGTATGTATCGGACCAAAAACCACATTTGAATAAATATCAATTACATCGTCACTACAACCGCCAGAAGTGAGTTCGCAACACCGGATTGATTCAATAATTAGAATCCTGCATGGTAAATAACGGCTGAGACATAATTAATTAAAGACACCACTCATAATGATCTATGACATCTATATATCACGTAATTAGCGATGCACAACTGACGCAATCCCAGGAAGAGTTGCTAGAGACAATCGAAAACGTCCCATTCCCCTTTGGCGGTATATCCAAATTAACTTTACGATTGGTAGTCTTAGTACGCCAGTTAACCACGTTTCGGAATGATAACGCTATAATTCACGTTAAAGGACGGCCTGTTCTAAAATGGGGAGGACGTCGGGATACTTCGCCTGTTCGTGTTGCGATCGGTCTCTCTCTGATTAGATTTCATTAAAACTTAACCATTGGCACTATGGGAATACTTGATCAAAAATTCTATGACGTTAATTTCTCTCCGGCCAAGAAGGAGATTGACCGCGGGGAATACCGTGGTTACGGATATGTGATAGGGGAAGAGGATGACGGAACTGTCCTGTTCATCTTTTGCAATGAGGATCTGGCGAACATTACCGTCTTCATCGGAGACGACACCGTGTCATTGAAGGACGGCAGGGGCCTGGAAAGAAGTCTTGAGATAACCCGGCAGAATGGCCAGAAGGTATTCAGCTGCAGGTACGGCAAAGACGTTCCCCTGGAGCGGGTGAAAGACGATATCCCATCCTTTGTGGATGCGATACGGGAGAGAATCAATGAGTACATCAGGTATTGCATGACTCACGATGATTAAAAGACAGTTGATTATAAATCGATTCCGTTATGAGAGTATATTCACGCACGTTAAACGTCAGGAAGTTTGAAAAGGATTTTTCTTCCTTAATCAGATTACGGGATGATAAGGATACCGTAATCAAGGATGTCATTGAAAGGGTTAATGCAGCCAAGGCTGATATAGTTACCTTTTTGAAAAATGTAGACGAGATTGAGGACGAGAAAGTGCAGAAAAGTTGCAGAAGAGCTGCAATCGCGCAGATGTATCATGTGAATACGGAGAGTAGAGGAGGATATCCTCACATTGCGACTCAAAGTAAATGGGCTTTACTGGTGCAGTTTAAACAGGTCGTTGTTGGATTGCCTATTTATTCTTCAACTATTGTATCCAAATATGGTGACCTCATCACTGGCGAAGGGACGATATACGTTTATCCTATGACCAATTATCGTTCGGGATGGATCTTCAGAGAATTAGATGGTGGTAAACAGGGGTTTATTTCCGATTATGGAGATGTATTGATACCATGCTTGTTTGACAGCTGTACAAATACCGATGATGGAATAGCATACTGTTTTTACAAAGGCGTTGCTTTTGAATTGACAGTGTATGGGAAACAGGGAGAGATTGATAATAAATGGATAAAACAGATGATAGATGTCTGTGACCTGCCAGATAGCTTATTCTGTCGTTCAGAATCCGGAGTTCTTTATACGCTGAAAGCGGAGCATGCCGTTCTAAATCCTTCTAATGGCGAAATAATATATAACGTGAAAAGAAGTGATGGGAAGTGCACTAGCAGAGTTGACCGGACTATTTATCAGGATGCAGTAAAGGAAGTAAAGGCATTTATGTCGCCGTTCATCGTTTCTCAGGAAGAACAAAAGCGCTTGTTGGAGTCATAAATCTATGGAAAACGTCAATTACATCTACGGAAAAACCATCGACGGCAAGCCGATAACCCTGGATGGATTCAGGGTGGAGTCCTTCATGATC
>CADCQX010000231.1 GCA_902803695.1 Oscillospiraceae bacterium | reverse complement strand
GCCTGTTTTCGATGATATGAACCTGATAGACAGAATAAAGGAAATGCTCGAGCCGTGTCAGTTCGGCACGTTCTGTCTGTCACATGCGGATAAGCATGATGAGATGATCGCATTTACATCGCAGATGGCACACCTGGTGTCCAATGCATATGTTAAGAGTCCGACAGCTTCCGAGCACCACGGTTTCTCGGCTGGCAGCTACAAGGATATGACGAGAGTTGCATGGCTCAACCCGTCCATGTGGTCGGAGCTCTTTATGGAGAACAAGGATAACCTTATAAAGGAGATCGATTGTCTCACTACCGAACTCAACAAGTACAAAGAAGCTATGGAAAATAACGACGTCGAGACGCTCAAGAAGCTTCTCGAAGAGGGACGCGACAGAAAGGAAGAGCTGGACGGCTCCAAGAAGGACAGATGAGAAGGATCAAAGTTAAAGTAAGACACGGATATGTTGTAATGGTCGGCCGCGATCTTCTGAAGGACTGCGGCAAGTTCATCCAGACCGGTGATACGAGGATCAAGAAGATCTTTCTCGTAAGCGAGACAAACGTAGCACCCCTTTATCTCGATAAGACGAGGAAGAGTCTGGAAGATGCAGGCTTCGAAGTAGTCGAATATATTTTTGAAGCAGGCGAGAAGAGCAAGAATCTTAACGAAGTAGCTAAGATGCTCGGAGTTCTCGCCGAGAACGGTTTTACAAGAACAGATGCAGTTGTCGCTCTGGGCGGCGGCGTCACGACAGATATGGCGGGCTTTGCAGCATCTATTTATCTTCGCGGTATCAAGGTCTATCAGATCGCAACGACTTTGCTCGCACAGGTCGATGCTTCCGTCGGTGGCAAGACGGGCGTTGATCTTAAGGAAGGAAAGAACCTGGTCGGTGCTTTCCATCAGCCGTCGCTTGTCATCTGCGATGTGGATCTTCTTCAGTCTCTGAGCGACGAGGTCTTTGCAGAGGGCATGGCTGAGGTCATCAAGTATGCCTTCATAAGCGACAGGGATCTTTATGAGAAACTCAAGAACAAGATAGATAAGAATTCTCCGGACCTCGAGGATGTGGTTGCCAGATGCGTTGAGCTCAAGGCTTACGTGGTCGAGCAGGATGAACTCGATAACGGACTTCGTCAGACACTTAACTTCGGACACACGCTGGGTCATGCCATCGAGCGTAACAGCAACTTCACCGTATCCCACGGTTTTGCAGTTGCCAAAGGTATGGCAATGATCTCACGCCATAGTCCTATCTATAACGAACTTGTCGAGATGATCAAGCTCTATGATCTTCCTTATGAGGATGATTCCACGTTCGAGGATCTCCTGGGCGGCATCATGAACGACAAGAAGAAGCGCGGTTCCAAGATAACCGTTGTCCTGGTCAACGAGATCGGCAAGGCCGAGCTTAAGACCATCGAGCCGAATGAACTTAAGGGGTATCTATGAACCGTGACATAACCATCAAGAACATAGATCTGGATTACAAAGTCCCGGCATCAAAGTCGGTATTGCACAGGGAACTTATCATAAGTTTTCTCCTTTACGTCCTCTCGAAAAAGGACGATCCCGATCTCACGGCCAAACTCACATCGCCTCTTGATTCTGACAACAAGGACATCGAAGCGACCAAAGCGTGCATCAAAGCTCTTCTGGAGACTTCGGGCGGCGATATCATAATGAACTGCAACGAGAGCGGTTCCACCCTCCGTTTCATGATAAGCGTAGGCGTCGCATATCTCTACCACAAAGGCATCGACGGAAGGCTAATCTTCCTTCCTAAGGGCAAGCTCATGGATAGGCCGATCGAGCAGCTGGAAGAGTGCCTTTTGCGCCACGGCATAAGTATCGAGAAAGACAGGGACAACGGACAACTTATCGTATCCGGTAAGCTCACAGAGGGCGTTTTCGATATCGAAGGAAACATATCATCCCAGTACATCTCAGGACTTCTCATGGCATCGATCCTTCTTCCTGACAGCAAGGTAAGGCTTATCGGCGACCTGGAGTCAAAGGGATATTTCGAACTTACCATTGGAACATTGGAGAGCAAGGGCGTCAACGTTGATGATGATGACAATCTCTATTCGGTAAATGTTACTTCGACTGACAAGATCGATCTTAATCTGAATGCGGAAGGTGACTGGTCGAGCGCTGCATTTCTTTTGAGTCTCGGTGCGCTCTGCAAAAAGGGCAAGATGACTCTGCACGGCCTTAATCAGAGATCTTTCCAGAAGGACAAGTTCATTCTTTACATCCTGGCGGAGATGGGTATCATCCTGGATTTTTCAAATGACGCCATCACCATAAGTGAGAGAAGAAGATCTGCGGGAAGACTTATCCTCGACGCGAGGGATTATCCCGATATCGTTCCTTATGTTGCGGTCCTGGCGGCTGCTTTTAAGGACGGAACACAGATCATGAACGTCGAGCGCCTTAAGTTCAAGGAGTGCGACAGAGTTGAAGCTACCATCGAAGCTTTGAGAGGTGTCGGCGCCAACTGCGAATATAGGGACGGAAGTCTCTTCGTTGATGGCGGCATCAAGGAACGCGATAAGAACGAACCGTTTAAGACATACGGCGACCACAGGATGGCACAGACTGCATGCCTCATCGCCGCTTGGACTGGTAAGACCATAAATATAGATAATGATGAATGTATAAGCAAATCGTTCCCGGGTCTCTGGGAACTTCTGGAAGGAACGGAGGTCGAAGCTAAATGAAAGACTACAACTGGTTTTCGGGCGACAAGATCAAGGTAGGAATCTACGGCGAGTCCCACAGCGAAGACATCGGCGTAAGACTCGAAGGTCTTGATTTCTCGACGCTTGATGAAGAGAAGCTCCGTGCCTTTATGAGGAGGAGAGCTCCGGGTCAGAATGCCTGGTCCACTCCGAGAAAAGAAGCAGATGAGGTTATCATCGATAAACTGGAGAACGGTCTTTTCGAAGCACACATACTTAATACGAATATCAGGCCGGGAGATTATGCGAATCTTCTCCGTACACCGAGGCCGTCACATGCGGACTTTACTGCAGGTCTTAAATACGGCCCGGACTTTAAGTCATCGGGCGGAGGATCTTTCTCGGGAAGGCTCACGGCTCCGATGTGTATCGCAGGATTTCTGGCACTTATGTATCTTGCCGAAAAAGGCATAAGGATCTCATCGAGGATCAAGTCTATCGGAGGAGTAAGTGACGGCGCACTCGATCTGGAGAAACTCAAGGGTGTAAGGAACAAGGAATTTCCTGTCATCGATGATGAAGCAGGTGAGAAGATGAAGAAGTTGATCGAGGAGGCAAGGGCTTCCGAAGACTCGATCGGAGGCGTTGTCGAGACGGTCATCGAGGGAATGCCGGGCGGTATCGGCGGACCGATCTTCGAGGGTATCGAAGGTAAGATCGCCCGGATTTGTTTTGCGATCCCGGCAGTTAAGGGGATCGAATTCGGCAACGGTTTTGAAGCAGCCAAGCTTCACGGTTCCGAGAATAACGACAGTCTTGTTTTTGAGGACGGAAAGCTTAAGCTCGAGACCAACAGATGCGGAGGCATCCTCGGAGGAATAAGCGTAGGCGGAGACGTGGCACCGATCATTTTCGATTGTGCGGTAAAGCCTACACCGACTATAGGAAAAGAACAGAGAACGGTGGATCTCGAGACAAAAGAGAACACCACACTCAAGGCACATGGAAGACATGACCCGTGCATCGTACCGAGAGCGGTTCCCGTATTTGAAGCAGCAGCGGCACTTGCGATCGCAGACCTGATCTGAAGGAGAGAATGATGGAAGACTTAAGCATTTTAAGAGAAGAAATAGATAAGGCCGATAAGGCGCTTCTTGAGGCTCTCGAGAAGAGAATGGAAGTGTCAGAGAAGATCGCCGAGTATAAGAAGGGCAGCGGCAAGCCGATCTATGACGGCAAGAGGGAAAGAGAGAAGCTGGCAGCTGTTTACGATATGGCAGACGAGAGAACGAAGCCGTATGTATCTCCTTTGTACCAGCTCCTTTTCGAGGTCTCCAGAGGACTTCAGGGAAAGATCAACAGGGTACAGACTGATGCAACAAGGATCATCGATGATGCTGTTTCGGAGATGAATTCCAAGCCGTTCCCGGAAAGAGCGGTAGTTGCCTGCCAGGGCGTTGAGGGCGCTTTCTCACAGGTTGCCTGCGAGAAGATCTTCAAGATCCCGAGCATCATGTTCATGAGAAACTTCTCACAGGTATTCGATGCGATCGATGCGGGTCTTTGTAAATACGGCGTGCTCCCTGTAGAGAATTCCAACGCGGGTACGGTATCTTCCGTTTATGATCTCATGATCCGGCACAGGTTCAAGATCGTAAGATCCGTCAGAGTCAAGGTAGATCACAGCTGCCTCATGAACCATGGTGGTAAGAAGAGCGACATTAAGGAAGTCATCTCACACGAACAGGCCATCAATCAGTGCAGG